>JAGRMU010000271.1 GCA_020441165.1 Sedimentitalea sp. | reverse complement strand
CCATCACCGCGCGCACGTCGGCGAAATCGAGGTTGATCAGGCCGGGGCGCACCATCAGGTCGGTGACGCCCTTGACGCCCTGGTAGAGCACGTCGTCGGCCATCGAGAAGGCCTCGGTGAAGGTGGTTTTCTCGTTGGCCAGCCGGAAGAGGTTCTGGTTGGGGATGATGATCAGCGTGTCGACGACCTTCTGCAGCGCCTCGACGCCGTCCTCGGCCTGCTTCATCCGCTTGGCGCCCTCGAACTGGAAGGGCTTGGTGACCACGCCGACGGTGAGAACGCCCAGCTCGCGCGCCGCCTGGGCGATGATCGGAGCCGCGCCGGTGCCGGTGCCGNNNCCATGCCGGCGGTGATGAAGCACATATGCGCGCCGGCGAGGTGATCGACGATCTGCTCGATGCTCTCCTCGGCGGCGGCGGCACCGACCGAGGGCCGCGCCCCTGCCCCGAGGCCTTCGGTGACCTTCACGCCGAGCTGCACCCGGTTCTGCGAGGCGCTCTGCTGCAGGGCCTGGGCGTCGGTGTTGGCGACCACGAACTCGACCCCGTCGAGCATCTTCTCGATCATGTTGTTGACTGCGTTGCCGCCCGCGCCGCCGACACCGAACACGGTGATCCGGGGTTTCAAGTCGTCCTGACCGGGCATCGAAAGGTTCAATGTCATCTGAAGTCCGCCTGTGCTGCCTGCCCGCCTGTCGCGGGTGTTCTCTGTCTTGCCGTCCCCGCATTCGCGGGCATTCTTGCCGTCCTATGCCGCGATCCTACTGCGCCGTTGCCGAAACGTCACGAAAAAAACGCGAATTTGCCGCAAAATATGGGCGATTTCTCGCGCAATCCCGGCGTATTTCGGCAAACTCACCATATCTAGCGATCACCAATTGTCGCGAAACCAACGCACCGCGCGCCGGAACGAGCGCGCCGAGTGGCGGTCCACGGGAATGTCGAAATCCCACCATTCGTCCTGGGGATGGGCGGCGAAGAGCGCCAGCCCCACGGCGCTGGCGAAGCCGGGGCCGGTGGCGGCCTGCGGCAGGCCCTGCACGCGGAGCGGACGGCCCAGGCGGACCTGCTGGCCGAGGATGCGGCTGGCCAGCCCGTCGAGGCCGGGGATCTGGCTGCCGCCGCCGGTCAGAACGATCTGCTGGCTGGGCATGTGCTCGAAGCCGGCGGCGTCGAGCCGGGCGCGCACCTCCTCGAGGATCTCCTCGACGCGGGGGCGCATGATGCCGATCAGCTCGGCCCGGCTGACGGTGCGGCGGTCATGTTCCCAGTCGCCGGTATCGCCGCCGATGTCGATGCGCTCGCGGTCGTCCATGCCGGTGGCGTGGACCCCGCCATAGAAGGTCTTGATCCGCTCGGCGGTGCTGGCCGGGATGCCGAGGCCCATCGAGATGTCGCCGGTGACGTGCTCGCCGCCCATGCGGATGCAGTCGGCGAAGATCATGTGCTTCTTCATGAAGATCGAGATGCCGGTGGCGCCACCGCCGAGGTCGATGCAGGCCGCGCCCAGCTCCTGCTCGTCCTCGACCAGCACCGAGACGCCGCTGGCATAGGCCGAGCTGGCGATGCCCGCCAGTTCCAGATCGCACCGCCGGATGCAGTGCACCAGGTTCTGGATCACGTCGGCATCGACGGTCAGCATGTGCAGGTCCACCGACAGCGACTGGCCGATCTGGCCGCGCGGATCGCTGAGGCCCGAGCGGTGATCGAGGGCGAAATTCACCGGCTGGGCATGCAGCACCCGGCGGGCGGCGCCGTAGTCGGGCACCTCGCAGGCCGAGAGCACACGCGCCACCTCGTTCTCGGTGACCACCTGCCCCTCCAGGTCGACCGTCGCGTCCAGCCCGTAGGAGCGCGGATTGGCCCCCGAGAAGCAAGCGATGACGTGATCGACGCGGATCTCGGCCATCTTCTGCGCCGCCTGCACCGCGGTGCGGATGGCGCGCTCGGTCTCCTGCATGGCGGTGACCTCGCCGAACTGCACCCCGCGCGAACGGGTGGTGGCGGCACCGATCACCCGGAAGCCCGATTGCCCGGCCATCGGGCCGATCGAGTTGTCCTCGCTGAGCTGGCCGACGCCGTCGAAGCGCAGCACCAGGCAGGCGGTCTTGGAACTGCCGATGTCGAGGATCGCCACCACGCCGCGCTGCATCGCCTGCTGGCGCATCTGCCGCATCGCCCGTTGGGACTGGTAAAGGTCTGTCATCTGTCACTGCCCGCTTGAGTTGATTTCCCGGATCCGCCACCAGTCCTGCAGCGCCTCGGCGCTCATCCGCAGGGTCGGCCGCTCGGACAGGCGCATGTCCACCACCGCCACGTCGCGCTCGAGCATTTCCTTGATCTCGCTGAGCGCGATCACCCGTTCCAGGGCGCGCACCGGCTCGGTCTCGGGCAGCAGGATGCGCTGCTCGCGGTCCAGCACCACGTCCCAGCGCCGCTCGCCGATGCGCACCAGCCCGCGCAGCCGCGCGCCCAGCGGCGCCGCGGCGTCGATCAGCGCCAGCGCCTCGGCGACCTTCGCATCGGCGCCGTCGCCGACGATCAGCGGCAGCTCGGCATGGCTGGCGCGGGTGGCGACGCGGTAGATGCGGGCGCCGGTCTCGTCGAGCATTTCCAGCCCGGTGCGCGAGCGCCAGAGGATCGCGGGAGTGCGCTCGGTGATCTCGATCTGCAGCACGCCGCCGGGACGGATGCGCAGCTGCGCGCTCTGCACCGGGTTGAGCCCCAGCACGGTCTGGCGGATCGCCTCGAGGTCGAGATCGAAGGAACTGACCGGCAGGCTGACCGGGATGATGCCGCGGATGTGGTCGGCGAGCGGCGGCGCCGCGCCGTCGATGGCCACCAGGTTGACCATGAATTCGGGGCGCTGCTGGATCGCCTGCCACTGGGCGTCCACATAGGTGGTCAGCGCCTCGCGGCGGGCCCCGTCGGCCAGCCAGGCGCCGCCCGCGCCGAGGATCAGCGCCAGCGGCACGCCGAGGCGCAGCCCCAGGCGGATGCCGGGGGTGAGCATCCAGCGCTGCATCCGGTAGCGCAGGCGCGAGGGCGCGGGATCGCGCAGCGAGGGCATCATCGGTTGCATGAGGCGTCCTCGACCATCCAGCGGCAGAAGGCGCCGAAGCTGAGACCGGCCGCTGCCGTCGCCTGCTCGGGGCTGAGCGAGGTCGGGGTCATGCCGGGCTGGGTGTTGGTCTCCAGCAGCACCAGCCCCGCGGGCCCACGCGCCTCGTCCCAGCGCAGGTCGGTGCGGCTGACCCCGCGGCAGCCGAGGGCGACATGGGCGCTGAGCGCATGCTCGAGGCAGAGATCGAAGATCTCGCGCGGGATCTCGGCGGGCACCACGTGGCGCGAGCCGCCGGGCTTGTACTTGGCGTCGTAGTCGTACCAGCCGTCGGTGAGGATGTCGGTGACGGTGAGCGCGCGGTCGCCCATCACCGTCACGGTCAGCTCGCGGCCCGGCACGAAGGCCTCGACCATCACCTGCTCGGGCATCGCCTCCGAGAGCTGCGGCGGGCCGTTGGCGCGGTCGTGGACGAGGTAGACGCCGACCGAGGAGCCCTCGTTGTTGGGTTTGACCACATAGGGCGGCTCCATCACGTGGCTGGCGCCGACCTCGGCCTTGTTGCGGATCACCGAAGGCACCACCGGCAGACCGGCGGCGCGATAGACCGCCTTGGTGCGCTGCTTGTCCATGGCCAGCGCCGAGGCCAGCACGCCGGAATGGGTATAGGGAAGACGGAGCCATTCCAGCATCCCCTGCACGCAGCCATCCTCGCCCCAGCGGCCATGCAGGGCGTTGAACACCACATCGGGGGAGATCTCGCGCAGCCGGGTGCAGAGGTCGGGGCCGGCATCGACCTCGGTGACCTCATAGCCTTCGCCCCGCAGCGCGGCGGCGCATTCGCGCCCGCTGGACAGCGACACCTCGCGCTCGGCCGAGGGTCCGCCCATCAATACCGCCACCTTGAGGCCTGTCCTGCTCGACTGACCCAACTCAAGTGCCTCGTATGTCCCGGACCTTGCCGGCCCGTGTCGTGATTCGCCCCACGTTTCCGCGCCCGTTTATGCCTGTACGGGTCTTGCGGTCAGGGCTTGCCGTGATCCTGCGGATCGCCGACCCGCATGATTTCCCACTCTAGCGTGATCCCGCTTGAATCGTAAACCTTTTTTCGCACCTCCTCGCCCAGGCCCTCAAGATCGGCGGCACTGGCGGTGCCGGTGTTTATCAGGAAGTTGGCGTGCTTCTCGGAGATCTGCGCCCCGCCCCGTCGGGCGCCGCGCATCCCGGCCTCCTCGATCACCTTCCAGGCTTTCAGATCGTGCGTGTCGTCGGCCCGCCCGGTGCTGGAAAACCCCGCCGGGTTGCGGAAGGTCGAGCCGGCGCTGCGCGCGCCGGTGGGCTGACTGGCGTCGCGGGCGCGCAGCTGCGCCTCCATCCGCGCGTGCAGCACTTCGGGCGCGGCGGGCGGGCCTTCCAGCGTCGCCTCGATCAGCACCGCGCCCTCGGGCAGGCGCGAGCGGCGATAGCGCAGATCGAGATCGGCGGGCGCGAGGGTGACGATTTCGCCGGAGCGCAGCACCGCGCGGGCCGAGACCAGCACGTCGGCGATATAGGCGCCGTAGCAGCCGGCGTTCATCCGCACCGCCCCGCCGATGCTGCCGGGGATGGTGCGCAGGAAGCTCAGATCGATGCCGGCATCGGCGGCGGCGCGCGCCACATGGGTGTCGAGGGCGGCGGCCCCTGCGGTGACCTGGCCATCGGCGATGTCGATGCGGTTGAAGCCGCGCCCGAGGCGGATCACCACCGCCCGCAGGCCCCCGTCGCGCACGATCAGGTTCGAGCCGACGCCCATCGGGAAGACCGGCACGCCCGGGTCCAGCGCCGCCAGGAAGGCCGCAAGGTCGGCCGCGTCGGCCGGCTGGAACAGCCAGTCCGCCGGCCCGCCGACGCGCAACCAGGTGAGATCGGCAAGGCTCCGCCCGGCGGTCAGCCGGCCGCGCACCGGCGGCAGCGCGGCGGCGGCAGTCACCGGCTTTCGGCGCGGTTGCGCAGGGCGCGGCCCAGATAGGTGCCCATGATCACCGCGAAGAGCGCCGGGAACACGCCCCCGGTGAGCCAGACGAAGGGGCCGAAGGCGGCCTCCTCGTTGCCCGGCTGGATCGCCGCCAGCCGCACCAGCAGGGCGATCGAGACTACGGTCAACGCGGCGGGCAGCGCCCAGATCCAGCGCCCGGGCAGCAGCCGGCCGACGAGATACCCGGCCGCCGCCCCCAGCGCGGTGGCGGTCAGCGGCAGATAGGCGATGGTTCCGGCGACATCCATGTGGCTCTCCCGTTGCAGCGGGCGCCGCGCGGGGCGGCGCTCAGTCCCTGGCCGGTGTCTTGCCCTGCCAGCGCGCCTTTGTCCACCGCCCCAGGTGGATCACCGGCCAGCGCAGCACCGACATGCCGGCCATCAGCACCGCCAGCCCGATCCAGGGGCCGTTCTGGAAGGTGACATAGCCGAGGATCGGGATGCCGGCGGCGGTCAGCACATAGGCGCTGCGCCAGTGGTTGTCGCGGCTGGGCAGCATCGCCAGCAGGTTGGCCACCACCGCCCAGAGCGCGGCGAGGATCAGCGACGGGGTCATCGCAGGCGCTCCCGTCCGGGCGCGGTGCCGCGCCAGACCTGCCAGAGGTGGCGCAGCGGCTTGCGGAACATCGACAGGACCGCGGCCAGGGCGGCGAGGCCGGCCAGCCAGCCGTGATGCCAGCCCAGCAGGCCGATCAGCACCGGGGCGGCAACCAGCAGCAGCGCCCCGGGCAGGATCTGGACCCGCATCGGCAGGAAGGCGACCAGGGTGGCGGCCAGCGCCCAGGCGATGGCGAGGAGCACCGGCAGGCTCATCGGCGGCCTCCGGAATGGCGCGGCCGTGCGGCAAGGCGCCCGGCCTGCCGCAGGAAAGGGTCGCGGGTCATCGCGCTCAGCCCTTCAGCCGGTCGGGCAGGCCGTGGGCCCAGGCGCTGATGGTGCCGGCGCCGAGGCAGACCACCATGTCGCCGGGCGCGGCCTGTTCGCGCACCAGCCGGGTCAGGTCCTCCTCGGACAGAAGCGCTCGGGCATGGCGATGGCCGTGGCGGATCAGCCCGGCCACCAGGTCGTCGCGGCTGGCGCCTTCGATGGGTTCCTCGCCGGCGGCGTAGACATCGGCGATGGCGACCACGTCGGCCTCGTTGAAGCAGGCGCAGAAATCGTCGAAGAGGTTCGACAGGCGCGTGTAGCGGTGCGGCTGGTGCACCGCGATCACCCGCCCCGTGGTGGCCTGGCGCGCGGCGCGCAGCACCGCGGCGATCTCGACCGGGTGATGGCCGTAATCGTCGATGATCGTCACCCCGTTCACCTCGCCGACCTTGGTAAAGCGCCGGTTGACGCCCCCGAACGCGGCCAGGGCGGCGCGGATCTCGCCGGTCTTCATGCCGAGGTGCCGGGCCACCGCCACCGCCGCCAGCGCGTTCGAGACGTTGTGATCGCCGGGCATCGGCAGGGTGCAGCCCTCGATCACCTTGTCCTCGGCCTGCAGGTGGATGTCGAAATGCGCGACCCCCGCCTCATAGCGCAGGTTCACCGCGCGCACGTCGGCCTGGGCGTTGAAGCCGTAGGTGACCACGCGGCGGTCGGTGATCCGCCCGACCAGGCGCTGAACCTCCTCGTGATCGGTGCAGCAGACCGCCAGCCCGTAGAAGGGGATGTTCGAGACGAACTCGAAGAAGCCGTCGCGCAGCCGGTCGAAATCGCCCCAGTGCTCCATGTGCTCGGGGTCGATGTTGGTGACGATGGCGATGGTCGCGGGCAGGCGGTTGAAGGTGCCGTCGCTCTCGTCGGCCTCGACCACCATCCATTCGCCCTGCCCCATCCGGGCGTTTGAGCCATAGGCGTGGATGATCCCGCCATTGACCACGGTGGGGTCGAAATGTCCCGCCACCATCAGCTCGGCCATCATCGTGGTGGTGGTGGTCTTGCCGTGGGTGCCGGCGATGGCGATGTTGGATTTCAGGCGCATGAGTTCGGCCAGCATCTCGGCCCGGC
>JAGRMU010000270.1 GCA_020441165.1 Sedimentitalea sp. | reverse complement strand
AGCCGCTGGTAGCTCTGGAAATCGCGGATCAGGTTGATGGTGCCGGTCACCGGCCGCATCGCCCAGTCCATGCTGGGCACCACCGTGTCGACGACCTGGGCGCGGAACTGCTCGACCCGCGGGCTGTCGATCCGCCAGATCAGGAAGATGCCGAGCAGGCAGAGACTCGTGACCCCGATCAGCAGGCGGCGCAGGGGGCCGGTATAGTCATCGCGCTGTGATCGGTCCCTGGCCACTGGGTGTCCTTTCGGCGCGCCGGTCAGGCAAGGTCATCGCCACTGCTGGAAAGACTGCGCGCCCTAGCTGTCGTAGTCAATCGCATGGCGCAGCTGCTTCTCATATTCCAGCGCCTTGCCGGTGCCAAGCGCCACGCAGTTCAAGCTTTCGTCAGCGATGGACACCGCCAGCCCGGTCTGCTCGCGCAGCGCCAGGTCGAGATCGCCCAAGAGGGCGCCTCCGCCGGTCAGCATCACGCCGCGGTCGACGATGTCGGCGGCCAGGTCGGGGGGCGTGGTCTCCAGCGCGGTCATCACCGCCTCGCAGATCTGCTGCACCGGCTCGGCCAGGGCCTCGGCGATCTGCGCCTGGCTGACCTCGATCTCCTTGGGCACGCCGTTCAGCAGGTCGCGGCCGCGGATCTGCATCGACGCGCCGCGCCCGTCATCGGGCATCCGGGCGCTGCCGATCGAGGTCTTGATCCGCTCGGCGGTCGATTCGCCGATCAGCAGGTTCTGCTGGCGCCGCAGGTAGGAGATGATCGCCTCGTCCATGCGGTCGCCCCCGACCCGCACCGAGCGGGCATAGACGATGTCGCCGAGGCTGAGAACCGCCACCTCGGTGGTGCCGCCGCCGATGTCCACGACCATGTTGCCGGTGGGATCGGTAATCGGCATCCCGGCCCCGATGGCCGCCGCGATCGGCTCGGCGATCAGCCCGGCCTTGCGGGCGCCGGCGCTCAGCACCGACTGGCGAATGGCGCGCTTCTCGACCGGGGTGGCGCCATGGGGCACGCAGACGATGATCTTGGGTTTGGAGAAGGACGAGCGCTTGTGCA
>JAGRMU010000038.1 GCA_020441165.1 Sedimentitalea sp. | reverse complement strand
GCGACGATTGCACCGGGCTGTCGACCGGGGGCAACAAGACGCGCAAACTGGAATTCCTGATGGCCGAGGCCGAGCTGCAGGGCGCCGAGATCGTCATCACGCAAGGCGCCACCCAATCAAACCACGCCCGCCAGACCGCCGCCTTTGCCGCGAAGATGGGCATGGCCTGCCACATCCTGCTGGAGGATCGGACCGGCTCGAACGACGCCAACTACAACCACAACGGCAACGTCCTTCTGGATCATCTGCATGGCGCCACCACCGAGAAGCGCCCCGGCGGCGGCGATCTGAATGCCGAGATCGAGAAGGTCGCGGACAGGCTGCGCGCCGATGGCCGGAAGGTCTACACGATCCCCGGCGGCGGCTCGAACCCGACCGGCGCGTTGGGCTATGTCAACTGCGCCTTCGAGATGCTGGCCCAGGTCAACGACCGCGCCTTGCGGATCGACCATATCGTTCACGCCACCGGCAGCGCCGGCACCCAGGCCGGGCTGATCACCGGGCTCAAGGCGATGAACGCACGGATCCCGCTGCTGGGCATCGGCGTGCGCGCGCCCAAACCCAAGCAGGAGGAAAACGTCTTCACCCTCGCCTGCGCCACCGCCGAGAAGCTGGGCTGCCCCGGCGTGGTCCAGCGCGAGGACGTGGTCGCCAATACCGATTACGTCGGCGACGGCTATGGCATTCCGACGCAAGGCGGGCTCGCGGCGATCCGCATGTTCGCCGAGCTTGAGGGCATCCTGCTCGACCCGGTCTATTCGGCCAAGGGCGCGGCGGGGCTGATCGACCTGATCCGCAAGGGGCATTTCAAGACCGGCGAACGCGTGGTCTTCCTGCACACCGGCGGCTCTGCCGCGCTCTTCGGATACGACGCGGCCTTCGATTTCACGGGGCGCTGGGGCGGCGTCTGAGCCGGGCCGCTCTCGCGGTCGCGGCGCATCGGTTTCGAGGTCGGCGGCGGCGATGATCGTCGCCACGACAGTGGTGTCCTTGCATTCCGGGGCCTTGCCCATGCTCTTCGCGCTGCCGATCGGCCTGGCGCTCTGACCTCGTGTCTGAACATTCGTTGCAATTTATCGCGGCGCGCTTCGCGTGCCGGAGTGCCGCAGCGTCAGAAACCGGCATCGAACATTTTTTCTGGACAGGTGTATAGTTTTTTCGACTTACTGCTTCTGACCGCTTCCGGCCCCTAGGGAATCGCTCTTGATCAGCGACGACGACAGGCTGGGATCAAGGCCGACAGGAGGTGTCGGACCGGTGGCACGAGAGGAGAAAAAACGTGAAGTCAAACGTCTATGCAGCGGCTATCGCGGCTTTGGCGACATCTGCGCTTGCTGCGCCGGCACTCGGCGACGCTCTTCCTTCCTGGGCAGCGGGAGAAAACCGAGATGCGATCATTGCCTTCGTGGAATCGGTCACTGCCGAAGGGACGGAAACCTACCTTGACCCGGAAGACAGGATTGCTGTGTTCGACAATGACGGCACGCTCTGGACCGAGAAACCGACCTATACCGAGGTCATCTTTGCCTTCGAGCAGGTCAAGGCGCTGGCGCCGGATCATCCCGAATGGAAAGAGCAGGAGCCGTTTTCCCTGATCCTCGAAAACGGTCTGGGTGCGCTGAAGGAGATCGGACTGAACGGCGCGATCGACGCGCTCACCGCTGTCTACGCAGAGCTGGATGATGCGCAGTTCGCCGCCCGCGCGGCGGATTTCCTGGACGATCCGCATCTGTCGGCGGGACGGACCTATGCCGCAACCACCTATGCGCCGATGGTCGAGATGGTGGACTATCTGCGCGACAACGGTTTCGAGATCTTCATCGTCTCGGGGGGAACCAACGATTTCCTGCGCACGTTCGCGGAAACCGCCTATGGGGTACCGCCGCACCAGATCGTCGGTTCGGTCCTTGAGACCGAGGTCATGCTGGACGAAACCGGTGTATCGCTGAAGCGACTGCCGCAGCTGGCCTATTTCAACGACGGCCCGACCAAGGTGTTGAACATCGTGCAGCGTCTGGGCACCCGTCCGACCATCGTGGTTGGCAATTCCGATGGCGACCTGCCGATGATCCGCTACGCTCTGCAAGGCGAGGGGCCGCGGTTGGCGGTGCTCGTCAACCATGACGACGACGCCCGCGAAGCCGCTTATGATCGCGGTGCGGTTGACGCCATTGCAGCGGCGGCACCGGATGGGGACAATTTCATTCTGGTCTCGATGAAGAACGATTTCGCCGAAATCTGGAAGCCGTGACACGCGTCTGGCCGGGCGCTTGCGCCCAGCCTCGAAACGGACAGGGGGGAGGGACCAAAAGATGTCCAACGAATTCGACTACATCATCGTCGGGGGCGGCTCAGCCGGAGCGACGCTTGCGGCGCGGCTGAGCGAGAATCCGGAGACGAGCGTCTGCCTGCTGGAAGCGGGCGGTCGGGGTGACGGCATCCTGGTGCGCGCACCCGCTGCCGTGGTGGCGATCCTGCCGGGCCATGGCAAGATCAACAACTGGGCCTTCCACACCGTCCCGCAGGCGGGGCTGAACGGGCGGCGGGGCTATCAGCCGCGCGGCCGGGCGCTCGGCGGGTCCAGCGCGATCAACGCCATGCTCTACGTGCGCGGCCACCGCAAGGATTACGACCACTGGGCCGATCTGGGCTGCGAGGGCTGGGACTGGGACAGCGTGCTGCCCTATTTCAGGCGCGCCGAGAACAACGAGGCCGGGGCCGATGACCATCACGGCGCCGGCGGCCCGCTGCATGTCAGCCGCCAGAAAAGCCCGCGCCCGATCACCGAGGCCTTCGTCGAGGCGGCGACGCGCCTGCAATACCGCCGCCGCGAGGATTTCAACACCGGCGACAACGAGGGTTTCGGCCACTACGCGGTCACCCAGTTCCACGGGACGGCGCGCAACGGCGAACGCTGTTCGGCGGCGGCCGCCTATCTGCACCCGGTGATGGACACGCGCAAGAACCTGACCGTGCTGACCAAGGTGCGCGCCGAGCGGGTGCTGTTCGAGGGCAAGCGCGCCACCGGCGTCGCCTACCGGCAGGGCGGGACCGGCAAAGAGGTGCGGGCGCGGCGCGAGGTGATCCTCTGCGGCGGTGCCTTCGGCTCGCCGCAGCTTCTGCAGCTCTCGGGCGTCGGCCGGGCCGAGGACATCACCCCGCATGGCATCGCCATGGTGCACGAGCTGCCCGGCGTGGGGCAGAACCTTCAGGACCACCTGGATTTCATCCTCGCCTGGAAATCGAAGGACACCGACAATTTCGGCATCGGCGCAACCGGCACCCTCAACCTGCTCAAGCACATGCGGGCCTGGCGCCGCGACGGGACCGGCATGATCGCGACGCCCTTCGCCGAGGGCGCGGGCTTCCTGAAGACCGATCCGAGGCTCGACCTGCCCGACGTGCAGCTGCATTTCGTGATCTCCATCGTCGACGATCACGCCCGCAAGCTGCATCCCGGCTATGGCTTTTCCTGCCATGTCTGCGCCCTGCGCCCGCAGTCGCGCGGCGAGGTGTTCCTGCAATCGGGCGATCCGATGGCCGATCCGGGCATCGATCCGCGCTTTTTGTCCGACGACCGCGACCTGAAGACGATGATCGCCGGCGCGAAACTGACGCGGCAGATCCTTATGCAGGAGCCGATGGCAAAGTACCGCCACAAGGAGCTGTTCGGCGTCACCGACAACATGACCGACGCCGAGTGGGAGCGTCACATCCGCGCCCGCGCCGACACGATCTACCACCCGGTGGGCACCTGCAAGATGGGCACCGACGAGATGGCGGTGGTCGATCCCGAACTGCGGGTGCGCGGGCTGGACGGCTTGCGCGTGGTCGATGCCTCGGTCATGCCGACGCTGATCGGCGGCAACACCAATGCGCCCACCATCATGATCGCGGAACGCGCCGCCGATCTCATCGCGAACACATCGAACAGGGCCCTGGCGGCCGAATAGGGAGACGACGACATGCTTGGAAAGATGATGGATCAGCCGCTGCTGATTTCGAACCTGATCGCCCATGCCGGGCGCTATCACGGCGCCACCGAGGTGGTGTCGGTGGAGACCACCGGCGGCATCGAACGCGCCGACTGGTCGCGGCTGGAGCGCAATGCGCGGCGCCTGGCCTCGGCGCTCGAGCGGCTCGGCCTCGGCGCCGAGGCGCGCTGCGCGACCATCGCCTGGAACAACCGCCGCCACATGGAGATCTATTTCGGCGTGTCCGGGGGCGGGTTCGTCTGTCACACCATCAACCCGCGCCTGCATCCCGAGCAGCTGATCTATATCGTCAACCATGCCGAGGACCGCGTGCTGTTCTTCGACCGCACCTTCCTGCCGGCGGTGGCCAAGCTGCGCGAGCATCTCGGTGCGGTGGACCATTTCGTGCTGATGGGGCCGCGCGACGATGAGGCCGCCGCCATGATCGACGGTCTGGTCTTTTATGACGAGCTGATCGAGCAGGGCGATCCCGGCTATGCCTGGCCGCAATTCGAGGAAACCCGCCCGTCCTCGC
>JAGRMU010000269.1 GCA_020441165.1 Sedimentitalea sp. | reverse complement strand
CGGCATCGTCCTGATCGACCAGGAGAAATGCCGCGGCTGGCGGATGTGCATCTTGGGCTGCCCCTACAAGAAGGTCTATTACAACTGGGAAAGCGGCAAGTCCGAGAAATGCACCTTCTGCTATCCGCGCATCGAATCGGGCAACCCGACGGTGTGCTCGGAAACCTGCGTCGGGCGCATCCGCTATCTGGGCGTGATGCTCTATGACGCGGACCGGATCGAAGAGGCGGCCAACATGCCCAGCGAGAAGGACCTCTACCAGGCGCAGCTCGACATCTTCCTCGACCCCAACGATCCCGAAATCCAGAAAAAGGCGCTGGAGCAGGGCATCCCGCAGGACTGGGTCAAGGCCGCGCAGAACAGTCCGGTCTGGAAGATGGCGATGGACTGGAAGATCGCCTTCCCGCTGCATCCCGAATACCGCACNNATGGTCTGGTACATCCCGCCGCTCTCGCCGATCCAGAACGCCGCCGAGGCCGGGCAGATCGGCGTCGATGGCGACATGCCGGACGTGCGCTCCCTGCGCATCCCGGTGCGCTATCTGGCCAACATGCTGACCGCCGGCAACGAGCCGCCGGTGGTCCATGCGCTGGAGCGGATGCTGGCGATGCGCGCCTACATGCGCGCCAAGACCGTGGACGGGGTGATCGACGAGGCCATCGCGGCGCGCGTCGGCATGTCCGGCCGGGTGATCGAGGACATGTACAAGATCATGGCCATCGCCGATTACGAGGACCGGTTCGTGATCCCGACCACCCATCGCGAGACCGTCGAGGAAGCCTACGAGCTGCGCGGCGGCTGCGGCTTCACCGACGGCAACGGCTGCTCGACCGGCATGAGCAAGGGCAGCCTCTTCGGCGGCAAGGGTACCAAGAAGGGGCTGACATTGCCCTCGGAGGCGTTCTGATGGACCGGACCTTCAAGGCGATCTCGCTGATCCTGAGCTATCCCACCGCCGAGCTTCAGGCGGCGATGCCCGAGATCTCGGCGGTGCTGATGTCCGAAACGCGCCTGACCACGGCGGCGCGGGCCGAGATGGCCCCGCTGCTGGACGCGCTGGCCGCCGAGGACATCTATGCGCTGCAGGAGGCCTACGTCGCGCTCTTCGACCGCTCGCGCACCCTCTCGCTGAACCTCTTCGAGCATGTGCACGGCGAGAGCCGCGACCGGGGCGGGGCGATGGTGTCGCTGGTCGAAACCTACCGCGAGGCCGGGTTCGATCCGGTGACCAGCGAACTGCCCGACCATCTGCCGGTGCTGCTGGAATACCTGTCCATGCGCCCCGAAGGCGAGGCCCGCGAGGTTCTGTCGGACGCATCGCACATCTTCGCGGCGCTGGCCGAGCGGTTGAACCGGCGCGAGAGCACCTATGCGCCGGTCTTCGGCGCGCTGCTGCAGCTTTCGGGCGTTCAGGCGGATGCGGCGGCGGTCTCGGACCTGCTGGCGCAGCCCGAGGCCGACCCGGACGATCTCAAGGCCCTCGATGCGATCTGGGAGGAAAGCGAAGTGCTCTTCGGTCCCGATCCCAATGCCGGCTGTCCGCAGGTGCGCGACATGCTGTCGGCGATGGACCTGCCCGTTAACCCCCGACCGGCCACCGCGGCCGAATGAAGGAGGCGTGAAATGCAACTGTTCCTCTTCGGAATCTATCCCTACATTGCCCTGACGGTTCTGATCCTGGGCTCCATCGCCCGGTACGAGACCGAGCCCTTCACCTGGAAATCCTCGTCCAGCCAGCTCTTGCGCCGCAAGCAGCTGATCCTCGGCTCGGTGCTCTTCCACATCGGCATGCTGACCATCTTCTTCGGCCATCTCTTCGGGTTGCTGACCCCGCTCTGGCTGGTCGAGCTGTTCGGCATCAGCCATCAGGCCAAGCAGATCCTCGCCGTGGTCGTTGGCGGCGTCGCCGGCGTCCTGGCCCTTGCGGGCGGGGCGATCCTGATCCACCGCCGGCTGGTCGATCCGCGCATCCGCGCCACCTCCAGCTACATGGACGTCGCCATCCTGGCGCTGCTGCTGCTGCAGCTGGTGCTGGGGATGCTGACCATCATCATCTCGCTCCAGCATATCGACGGCGAGGAAATGGTGCGCTTCATGAAATGGGCGCAGGCCATCTTCACCTTCGACGGCAACGCGGCCAGCTATGTCGAGGGCGCGCCGGTGCTGTTCCGGATGCACATCTTCCTGGGGCTGACGATCTTCATCCTCTTCCCGTTCAGCCGGCTGGTGCACATGATCTCGGCCCCGGTCCGCTACCTGTGGCGGCCGGGCTACCAGATCGTGCGCTCGCGCCGCAAGCCGGCGGAGTGAGCGCGATGAACCGCCCGCTCACCCCCGAGATCGCCGTCAACGGCGAGGTGATCCCTGCCGCGGCCATCGCGGCAGAGGCGCAGAACCACTCGGCGCCGAAGGGCAAGCCGGGGCTGGCCTGGCGCAGCGCCGCGCGGGCCCTGGCGATCCGGGCGCTGCTGCTGCAGGAGGCGGCGCGGCGCGGCCTGGTGCCTGCACCGGCCGAGGTGGCGCCGGGCAAGGTCGAGACCGACGAGGAGGCGCTGATCCGCGCCGTCCTCGAGGCCGAGATCGCGCCCGAGGTGCCGGACGAGGCGGCCCTGCGCGCGCTCTGGGCCAAGGACCCCGAGCGCTATCGCAGCCCGCCGCTCTGGGAGGCCTCGCACATCCTGATCGCCGCCGATCCCGCCGATGCCGGGGCCTGCGCCGATGCCCGGCGCAAGGCCGAAGCGCTGGCCGCCGAGGCCGCCCGTCCCGGCGCCCGCTTCGCCGACCTGGCCGCCGGCCACTCCGCCTGCGAGTCGCGCAAGACCGGCGGCGCGCTCGGCCAGCTGGGGCCGGGCGACACGGTGCCCGAATTCGAGGCGGCGCTGACCCGTCTCGGCGCCGGCGAGGTCACGCCCGAGCCGGTGCAGACGCGCTTCGGTTTCCACGTGATCCGCATGGACGCCGTGGCGCCGGGCCGTCCGCTGCCCTTCGAAGCGGTGCGCGACCGGCTGGCCGCCGCCCATGAAAAGGCCGCCTGGCTGCGCGCGGCGCAGGCCTTCGCGGACCGGCTGGTGGCGGCGGCCGAGATCACCGGGATCGACCTCCGCGCGGCCTGAGAGGCGTGGCGGGCGGTGCACGCGAACGCATCGCCCGCCGCCGCCGCTGCCCCGGTCAGGATTTCAGCTTCTGGATCAGCCGGTAGGTGTTGCGCTCGCTGATGCCGAGGATCTCGGCGACCTTGCGGCGGTTGCCGTCATGTCGCTCCAGCAGCAGCCTCAGGTAGGTATCGCGCAGCTCGTCCATCGTCGGGGGCGTCTCGAAGCTCAGCGACAGCGGACGGGCGCCGGTGGTCCCCCCGGTCGCCCCGGCGATCCGGCGCGGGACAAGCCCCAGATGGGCGGGCAGGATCACCTCGTCGCCGGACGACATGATGATCGCGCGCTCGACCGCGTTCTGCAACTCGCGGACATTGCCGGGCCAGTCATTGGCGCGCAGCGCCTCCAGCGCGGTGCGGTCGAACGCCTTGGGCGTGTTGCGCTGGAAGCTGCGGTTCTGCAGGAAGTTCTCGGCGAGCGGGATGATGTCCTCGGGGCGCTCGCGCAGCGGCGGCATCCGGATGGTGAAGGCCGAGAGGCGGAAGAGAAGCTCGTTGCGCGCGGTGCCGCCCTGTTCGATCTCGGCGGGCGTCAGGCTGGACGACAGGATGAACCGGGCCTGGGTCATCACCGAGCTGCTGCTGCCGACCTGGCGATAGCTGCCGGTCTCGACCACGCGCAGCAGCTTGGCCTGCATGTCGGCAGGCAGGCGGTCGACCCCGCCGAGGAAGATGGTGCCCGCCTCGGCGGCCGCAATCAGCCCGGCATCGTGACCGGCGCCGCCCGTCCCCAACTCGCCGAACAGCTCGGCGGCGGCGAGACCGGCCTCGCAATCGACCGAGACGAACCGGCCGTTCGAGCGCGGGCTGAGCCCGTGCAGCGCCAGGGCCGTGCGCTCCTTGCCGGTGCCGCTCTCGCCGAGGATCACCACCGGGGTGTCCGAGCCGGCGAAGAGCGTGACAAGGCGGCGCAGCTCGACCATCGGCGCGCTGGCGCCGCTCAGGTCGGCCTCCTGTCCGCGCCGGGCCTCGGCCTGCCAGAAGGCCAGGTCGCGCTTGAGCGCCGCGGCATCGAAGAACCGGTTCAGCGCCAGGTCCAGGCTTTGCGCGGTGATCGGCTTGACCAGGAAGTCGGCGGCGCCGGCGCGCACCACCTGCACCGCCTGGTCGATCGACCCGAAGGCGGTCAGCACGATCACCGGGCAGTATTCGCGCAGCTCCGGCAGGAAGGTCATCCCGTCGGCATCGGGCAGGCGGATGTCGAGGATCGCCAGTTCCGGGTGGAACCCGGCCAGCGCGGTCAAGGCGTCGGCGCGCGATTCAACGCCCTTGGGCGCATGGCCAAGGCGTTGCAGCTGGTCGCAAAGCAGCCGGTTCAGCGTCTTGTCGTCCTCGATGACCAGGATGCGTCGCGGGGCGGGTTGGGTCATGCCGTCCTCCCTTCCGGCGCGGGCGGCGGCGGGCTGTCCGGGTCGGGCAGGAACACGGTGAAGGTGCTGCCCGCGCCGGGGCGGCTGGTGACCTCGATCCGGCCGGTCCAGCGCTCGACGATGGCCTTGGTGATCGACAGGCCCAGCCCGCGCCCACCCGAGCCGTCGGCCCGGCGGGTCCAGAACGGCAGGAAGATCCGGTCGAGATCGCGCGGTGCAATGCCGATGCCCTCGTCGGCGACGCGCAGGGCGATCTCGGCCCCCTCGGCGCGGGCGGTGACGGTGACCTGGCCGCCCTCGGGCATGGCGTGGAAGGCGTTGATCACCAGGTTGGTGATCAGCATCCGCAGATCGCTTTCCGAGCCGTAGAGCCGCAGGCCGGGGGCGATGTCATGGACGATCTCGACCCCCGTGCGGCCGCCCTCGAAGGCGAGAATCCCCAGCGCCTCGGGGATGACCCGGTCGAGGTCGATCAGCACCGCGCCCGCGCTCGGCGGCTGGCTGAGCATCAGCAGCGAATTGGTGATCGCCAGCGTGCGCGCGATCTCCTCGCGCAGGGTCTCGAGGCGGCGCGGCAGGTCGGTCTGCTCGCCGGCGGCGACATCCTCCTGCATCGCCGACAGGATCAGCTCGACCGAGGAGAGCGGATTGTGGATCTCGTGGGCCATGCCCGCAGCCAGCAGGCCGAGCTCGGACAGGCGGTGCTCCTGGCTCATCCGCGCCTGTTGCTCCAGGTCGCGGATCGCCTCGACCACGCAGAGCCGGGTCTCGCCGTCCACCACCACCTCGGCAAGCGCCGCCGCAACCTCGACATGGATCTCCTCGCCGTCCGGGCCGAGATGGATCTGGCGGCAGATCAGCGGGGTGTTCGGATCGCGCAACTCCTTGAGCGGGCAGCAGACCAGGGTTTCCGGGCAGGGGGCATCGCGCCGGTGGCTGGACCGGTAGCAGGGGGTGCCCAGCACCTTGGGGAGGGGCAGGCCGACATGGGCGGCATAGGCGGCATTGGCCTTGACGATGCCGTAATCGCTGTCGATCACGCGGATGCCGTCGGGGATCGCGTCGATCACCGATTGCAGGAAGGCCTCGGCCGCGTTCAGCTGGGTCACCGTCGCCTGCAGCCGCTCGGCCATGGCGTTGAAGCTGCTGCCGAGGCTGGCGATCTCGTCCTTGCCCTGGACCGGGATGCGGTGATCGAGCCGCCCGGCGGTCAGCGCCGCGGTGCCCGCGTTCAGCCGTTCCAGCGGCGAGATGACGGTGCGGGTGACCAGGCCCCAGGTGCTCAGCGACGTGGCCAGGATCACCGAGAGCCCGATCGCGAAGAACAGCAGCACGCTCTGCCGCGTCTCCCGCGCGATCGAGCCGGCGGCATAGTCCACCACCAGCAGCCCGTTGACCGGATGATCCGCCGCCGGTCCGTGACAGCCGAGGCAGGCGGGCTGGTTGAGCACCGGGTTGATGCTGCGCAGCACGGCGCCGCCCGGCGCATCGGCGAGCAGGGTGGATTTCGGCGTCTGCTCGGCCAGCGCCGCCCGGATGTCGGGACTGTCCAGCACGGTGTCGACCGCGTCCGGATCCGAGGAGAAGCGCACCACCAGCGACGGGGCGAGGATGCGCACCGCCTCGATATCGGCCTGCTGGCCCAGGTCGTTCACCACGCGGCGCAGCCCGGGCAGATCGCGCTTGAGCATGGCGTTCTCGAGCGTCGCCTGCAGCAGGCTGTTGATTTGCAGCGAGGCGCGCGCCTTCTCCTGGGTGATGCGCTGCTGGTAGAGCCCGATGATCATCAGCAGGAAGAGCGCCGAAATCAGCGCCAGAACCACCGCGAGCGCCACGATCAGGCGCCGCTGCAGGCTGCTGTTGATCCAGGCGCGGGACCGGTGCAGCAGGCCCGCCGGAGCCTCGGAGGCGGTCATTCGAGAACTTGGAAGAGCTTGGCCGAATGCCTGGTCCTGATGCAAACCCCGCAGAGCTCGGGCACAGTTTCCTGCCGTTCGGGCGCGTGCGACTCCACCCCGCAGGCGCGGCACCGATACGCCACCAGCGGCAGGTCGGGCACGCCGGGGGCGTCCCGGACGATCACCACGGCGCCGCTGTCGCAGACATCAACACACACACCGCACCCCGTGCAGGTTTCACCGCTCACAGCATAGGCCGCGCCGGGCCTTCCGACATTGACCAGGGTCAATACCGCGTGCGGACAGATGCGGGTGCAGGCGTTGCAGCCGGTGCAGTCCGACGCCGAGAGGTGCGGCTGGTAGGCGATGCGCGCGTCCGCGTCGCCCTGGCCCGTCTTCTGCAGCCGGGCCAGCGCCGACTGCGCGGGCTGCGTCTCGGCCACGCTCACGTCCAGCGACAGCCGGCGCAGCAGCGACCTGCGGGCCGGGTCGGGCCGGTCCTCGGCATCGCCCAGCCAGGGGCCGCGGCCGAGATCGGCGGCGGTGGCCGGCTGGCTGCGCATCGGCGCAAGCCCGCGGTCGGCGAGCAGCCCGTTCAGGCGCGCGAGCCGGTCCTCGAAGCCGGTGGCGGGGCCGCTGGCGCACTCTGCGCAGTCGCCGGTGGCCAGGCGGATCACCCGCACCCCGTCCAGCCAGAGCCGCGCCAGCGCCTCGAGCCCCAGGGCGCGCAGGCAGAGAGGGCCGGCGCTGCGACCGGCATGGGGATGCCGGGAACAGATCAGGGTGACGGCCCCGGTGCGATCCGGCGCGGCCGGGGGCAGGGGCAGCAGGCCGGGCAGGCGGATCGCCTGCGCGGGGCAGGCACCGGCACAGGCGCCGCAACCGGTGCAGGCGTCACGGTTCAGCGCCAGCCCGTCCGCCTCCGCGGTCAGCGCGTCGGTGGGGCAGATCTCGGCGCAGATCGCGCAACGCGAGTCGGTGAAGCGGGACAGGCTGCACCGCCCGTCGTCGAAGACAGGGGTCGGGATCGGTGCCGGCGCCGGGCGGCGCACCCTCACGATGTCACCAGCTCTCGGCCATCCCCGGCACGTAGGGACGGTCGATCTCGGGAACCTCGGCGGCGCGCTGATCGCGCTCGGCCTGCAGCTTCCAGGCGTGCGGGACGATCTCGCGCTCGGCCCCGGTCAGGGCTTCGAGCATGTCGCGCAGCGCCTCCAGCGTGGCGCGGGTCAGAAGGTTGGTCATGGCATGGAAGGGCAGTCGGGTCTGCTGCGCCACGCGCGCGCAGAAATCCGGCACCCAGGGCAGGACATGGCGGTCGAGGAAGCGCGCCGCGTCCAGCGCCGCCGCCGGCGTGCCCAGCGACAGCAGATGCTGCACGAACTGCAACTCGTGCACGATATGGTCGTCCGAGCGCAGCCGCCAGTCGGGCACGGTGACGCCGTAATGCTCATACCATTCGCGCACCTCGAACATCGGCAATTGCCGTTCCAGATGATCCTCGGTCATCCAGACCGAGCCGGTCGGCGCCACCCGGTAGCCGTGGGTCAGGTAGATGTCGGCATAATCCGCCGCCAGATCGTCGAGAAGCGCCGCATCGGGCGTTTCGGGCAGCAGCGCGAGGGTCTCGGCAAAGCCGCGCACCACCGCGCGGCCGTCCGCGTCGGTCAGCAGCGCTTCGAAGAGCGCGGGCAGGTCGGCCTCGCGCAGCCCGGTCAGCAGCTCGGCATCGGCCTCGCGCTCGTGCAGGCGCACGATCAGGCCGAGCACATCGGCCCAGATCGCCAGCGCCTCCTCGAAGCCGCTTTCCGTGGGCGAGGTCTCTGCCCTGCCGCGCTCAGCCATTGTCGACGCGCCCCTTGGAATGCGGCACGAAGACGATCGACGGGTGGGTCAGCTCGGGATCGGCCATCGACTTGACCTGGCCGACCACCTCGTCGGCCGGGCCGCGCGCCTTGGTCTCGTAGCTGCCGTCGCGCAGCTGGTCGATCGGCCCGACATCCAGCACCCGCATCATGCAGGCCGAGACGCAATAGGGTTTGCGGCCGGCCTCCAGCTCGTCGATGCACATGTTGCACTTCTTGACGAGGTTGTCCTCGGGATCGAACTGCGGCGCGCCATAGGGGCAGGCGGCCTCGCATTTGCGGCAGCCGATGCACAGCGTCGAGTCGATGTCCACGACGCCGTTGTCGGCGCGTTTGAAGATCGCGCCGGTCGGGCAGGTCGGAAGGCAGGCCGGCTCGGCGCAGTGGTTGCAGGACATGTTGATCTTGAAGGCGAAGACATCCGGGTAGATGCCGCCCTCGACATACTGGACCCGGCGAAAGCGCGGGCCGGCGTTGAGGCCGTTCTTGTCCTTGCAGGCGATCTCGCAGGCCCGGCAGCCGATGCAATCGACGTTGTTGTGGATGAATCCCATCTGCATCTCGGGCACGACGGGCACATAGGTCTCGCGCTTGCGCTTGAGAACGGCGGCCTTGATGGCGGCCTTGTCGACGTTATTTGCCATGGCTCAATTCTCCTCTGCCGCTCACATGTCGCGCCGGAACACGTGGCTGCGCGCGGTTGCAAGCTGATCCCAGCCGGGACGGTGCGCCAGATCGGTCTTCTTCATGTTCACCAGAATCGTGTTGTAGGCGAAGGCCCCGGCCGGGCTGGGATTGTCCAGCGTCAGGAAATCGGGGTTGCCCGAGCGGTCGACGCCCTCGTCGTCGATGTCCATCCACGACCCTTCATGCAGCGCCACGACGCCGGGCATGCAGCGTTCGGTGACATAGACCGGCGCGATCACGCGGCCGCGGTCGTTCCAGATCTCCACCGTGTCGCCCATCTCAAGGCCCAGGCGCTTGGCGTCGGCGGCATTGACCGTGACCTCCTGCGCGAAGGTTTCCCGCAGCCAGGGGATGTTGTTGAAGATCGAGTGCGTCCGCCAGCGCGGATGCGGGGTTATCATGTGGAACGGGAACTCCGCCGTCATCGGGCTGTTCAGGCTTTCCCAGGGCTCGATCCATTTCGGGATCGCCGGGATGTGATAGCCGTACTGGGTCCGGGTCCAGTCGGTGATCTCGGCCAGTTGGCCCGAGAAGATCTCGATCTTGCCCGAATAGGTCTGGAAGGGCAGCCCGGTCTCGATCTGCGCGCGGAAGGCGACATGCGGCTGCGGCAGGCGGAACTTGTAGACCCCGCGCTTCTTGAACTCCTCCCAGCTCCACTCGGCACCCTGGTGATGCTGGACGCGCCACCACCAGTCCATGAGATAGGCCTCGTCGACCGCGTCGTTGTAGAGGAAATACTCGCGGTTGGCCTTGGGATTGTAGGCCGGCCCGAAACCCAGCCGGTAGGCCAGTTCGGTGAACACCTGGAAGTCGGTCTTCGACTCGCCCAAGGGTTCGATCACCTTGGGCCGGTGGATGTAGTAATGCCCCTTGTACCAGGGCAGGGCGGCGTCGTGGCGCTCGAAATGGGTGGCGATGGGCAAGAGGTAATCGGCCCAGATGCCGGTCGGGGTGATGGTGCTGTCCATGCAGACCAGCAGGCTTTCGCCCTCGCCATAGCTGTCCAGCTTGCGGATCGCCTCGATTTCCTTGTTGATGTTGGTCAACTGGTTCAGCCAGTCCGAACCCTGCCAGAAGATCCCGCGGATGTTCGGGATCACCCCGTCGAGGTTGTCGCTGCGCGGCCAGAGCCCGGCCTCCTCGCGGCTGACATTGGGATAGTTCAGCACGATATGCGCCCAGCGGTCGGACTTGATCGAGGCATACCAGATATTGGCGAACTCGTCATAGGGATAGGCCACCGCCTCGGCGTGCCAGCCCTTGCCGACGCCTTCGGCGCAGCCGCCCAGGATGCCGATATTGCCGGTCATCGCCTGCAGTGCTGCCGCCATGCGGTTGTACTGCTCGCCATAGGCGTTGCGTCCCGGCGCCCAACTCGCCTTGAGCGCGGCGGGCTTGGTTGTGGCATACATGTCGGCCAGCTTGATGATGTCTTCCGCCGACACCCCGCAGATCTCGGAGGCCCATTCCGGCGTCTTCGGCACCCCGTCGGACACACCCATGATGTAGTCCTTGAAATTCTCCTGGCCCTGCGCCCAGCCGGGCATGGTGCCGGCATCCATGCCCTGCACGAAGCGGTCGATGAAGGCCTGGTCCTGCAGGTTGTTGGCGAAGATGTAATGCGCTATCCCGGCCATCATCGCGGCGTCGGTGTTCGGCTTGATCGGGATCCACCAGGCGTCATAGGCCGCGGCGCTGTCGGTATATTGCGGATCGACCACCACGAACTTGCAGCCGCGCTGCTTGGCCATGCGCAGGTAGTAGAAGGTGTTGCCGCCGTGGAAGGTATAGGCCGGGTTCCAGCCCCACATGATCATCAGCTTGGTATGGGCGAAGGCGTCGTCCTCGTTGCCATCCTCGATGGTCCCGAAGGTGATCCGCGACGAGAAGGTCGTGCCCTGGTAGGACGGCACCGACCAGCTGTTGGTGCGGCAGCCGAACATGCCCATGAACCGGCCCAGCAGCCCTTCGATCTGGTCGGACTTGTGCAGCACGCCATAGGAGGCGCCGGCATAGCTCTGATCGAGCAGCGCGGTGGGGCCGTAGGTGGTCTTCAGATGCACCATTCGCTCGGCGATCTCCGACAGGGCCTGGTCCCAGCTGATGCGCTTGAACTTGGCCTCGCCGCGCGCGCCCACGCGTTTCATCGGGTAGAGCAGCCGCTCCGGCGAGTAGAGCCGCGCGCGGTAGCTGCGGCCGCGCAGGCAGGCGCGCAGCTGCGGCACTTCCTCGGTGTCGGTGCCATAGGCGTCGCCCTGGTAGGTGCCGTTGTCGGTCGACAGCCGGACGATCACGTCGCCCTTTTTGTGCGCGACCAGCATGTGCCGCGAGCCGCAGTTGTGCGCGCAGGAGGTGACCACGGTCTCCAGATCGTCGTCCCGCGGATAGGGCTCGAAGGCGAAGGCCTCGGCCTTCTTCGGGACCCCCGAGGCGACCAGGCCGGTCGCCGCGGTGGCCGCCGCCGATTTCAGGAAAGACCGCCGGGTGGTGTTGAACAGTCTGGCGACAAGGTCGGGGTTCTTGAAGGGTTTCATGTCAGTCGTTCCTGTTCGTTTGGCCTGTTCACTTGGTTTCTTCCGGCAGCATGTCGTAGGCCGGATCCGAGCGGGTCGGGCGTCCTGCGGCCCATTCGGGCAGATCGCCCTCGTCCATCAGCGGCCAGGCGTGGCGCGGATAGGGGTAGGAGATGCGATACCAGGAGCGGCCGCCGTGGCAACCGTAGCAGGTATCGGACGATCCCTCGCGGGCCAGTTTCTCGATCGAGGCCGCCTTGAGATAGCTGACCGCGTGCCGCTGGGTGCGGAAGCTCTCGGCATGGCAGGACAGGCAGCCGTTCGGCGCCTCGGGATATTCGAAATCTTCTCGCGACTCATGCCAGGGTCCGGCCAGACCCATGATGTTCTCGGCGTCGGGGAAGGCGCCGTGGCACATTAGGCAGGTGGTTGAGGGGTTGACCATCTTGCGGTTGGCGAATTCCTTTGGCTCGGGGGTCGAGAAGGCCGGGCGCAAGGGCATCATCTCGGGGCTTTCCTCGCGCGGATCGTTGCCCTTGTGGCAGAAGTTGCATTGCAGGTTCATCACCTGGTTGGCGAAGTCGCTCTGCAGGTGGCGATAGTGAAAGGTCTGCTGATCGCCCGAATAGGTGTCGAGCGTCTGATACCAGGCCAGGCTGTCCGCCGCCCTGACGCCGGCAGGCGAGGTTTCGCGCGGCGTGTCGGTCATGATCTCGGCGTGGCAGGCGAGGCATTCCTCGTTGCTGGCGGTTTCGATCAGCGGCTGGAAATGCAGTGGATGAAACTGTGCCCGCTGATAGTCCAGGGTCGGGATCTCCTGCTCGAGCGCCTCCAGCGCCGCGGCGATGCGGGCGATTTCGGACTCGGATCGCGCTGGCGGATCCTCATAGGTGACATCCTCGGGATAGGGGACGGGATCGATCTCGACCGCCGCATCCGTGGTCTGGGCATTGGCCGCCGTGATCTGCGACACGAGCGCAGGAGGAACGGAAACCAGACAGGCCAGGGCCAGAACGGCGAAGGCGCGGGGTTTCCGGGTCGTGGATTGGATGTGTTTCATGACGTGCGGATCCGGCTGGCTGTTCGGTGTCAGGAGCGGCGGCAGACCGCCGCTCCCTTTGGCTGCTTGCGAGGGGTCAGTTGCTGGACATTCCGGACATGCCGTCCATGCCGGACATGCCGCCCATACCGGACATGCCGCCCATGCCGGAC
>JAGRMU010000268.1:11362-11662 GCA_020441165.1 Sedimentitalea sp. | reverse complement strand
CCGCACGGAAGGATGGCAGAGCATGGCGCAGGAGCAAGACGGGCAGCCGGAGGTGCCGCGCACCGGCCGGAGTCTTGCCGACCGGGCCGCGGCCCAGGCACGGGCGGATCGGGCGCGGCTGGAGGCGTTCGACCGGCGCGGCGGGCTGGACCGGCCGGCCTATGCGCTGTCGCCGGGGATGGAGGGGTTCGATCCCGCGCCTTTCCTCCGCGGCCTCGCCGAGTATGGCGCGGCGCTGGACCGGCTCTGGGATCCGGCGTGTAACGACACCGGATACGCCCCCGGCAACGGCTATTTCGA
>JAGRMU010000268.1:8785-11320 GCA_020441165.1 Sedimentitalea sp. | reverse complement strand
GCGGGTGATCGAGATCGGCTGCGGGCACAGCACGCGGGTCACGCTGCAGGCGATCATCGACGGCGGGTTGGAGACGAAACTCACCGCGATAGACCCGCATCCGCGCGCCGAGATCGCGCACCTGGTCGACCGCTTCGAGCAGGCGGAACTGGAGACGGTGGAGGCCGGGATGTTTTCCGAACTGGAGGCGGGCGATGTCCTATTCATCGATTCCAGCCACCAGGTGCGGGTCGGCAACGACGTGGCGCATCTCTTCTGCCGGATCATCCCCGCGCTGGCCCCGGGGGTGCTGATCCACGTTCACGACGTGTTCCTGCCCTACGAATACCCCGCGCGGTTCTGCTATGACTGTCCGTCCTGGGGCGAGCAATACCTGCTGCACGTCCTCCTGCAGGGCGGCGGGTACGATATCCTCTGGCCGGGATACTTCCTGCAGCAAGAGCGTCCCGATGCCGTGGCGGCCCTGCCATTCCTGCGCGCGGCGCGCGCCCAGAGCTTCTGGATCCGCAAGCGCTGACTGCCGCAGCGTCGGCAGGATCGAGCGACGCCGGTTTGATGCAGGTCAATTTTAAGATTCGAAAATCGGAATACGATTGGGGTCACATTTCAATCGGAGCCTACGCATGAAACACAGATTGATCGCATTCCTCCTCGCCCTGATGACCGCGTTGCCACTTGCCGGCGCCGGTGGCATGGCCCTTGCCGATGACGACAAGCGCGGTCTTTTCGTCAACCTGACGACCGACGACACCTGGGCCGCGGCCAAGGCGATCATGTTCGCGCACGAGAAATCCCTGAAGAACGGGCATGATACCGCGATCTGGCTGAACGTGCGGGCGGTCTATCTGGCCGACGCCAAGCGCCCCAGTCACATTCACGGGCTGATGGCCGAGCAGGGCAAATCGATCCAGGACATGCTGCGCGCCTTCATGGACGATGGCGGGACGGTCATTATGTGCGGCGCCTGCTCGAAGGCGGCGGGCCTGACCCAGACCGATTATATCGACGGCGTCGTCATGGGCGAGTGGCCGCTGGTGGAAAGCTGGCTGTTCCGGGACGGGATGCAGACCCTGACCTGGTAAGAAAAAGGCCCCGATACGCGCTGCGTCGGGTCCTGTCCGAATCGCCGCACCCGCGATTTACAGCAGGCGGACTTGGGTGCCGATCTGCACCAGCTCGTAAAGCTCTTCGACCTGATGGTTGTAAAGCCCGATGCAGCCCGACGAGCTTTGCCGGCCGATCTTGCGGGTGTCGTGGGTGCCATGGACGAGGTAGGCCGGCCAGCTCAGGTACATCGCGCGGGTGCCCAGCGGGTTGCCCGGCCCGCCTTCCATGCGTTCGGGCAGATCGGGGTTATCCTCGCGCATCGAGGCGGTCGGCGTCCAGGACGGGTTCTCGGCCTTGCGCACGACCTCGGTATAGCCGCGCTTGGTCAGTTCCTCGCTGCGCGGCACCGAGGACGGGTAGAGGCGATAGGTCACGCCGTCCGGTCCCCAGTAATGCACCGCGCGGCTGGTGATGTCGGCCAGCAGGCAACCCTTGCCGAGCGAATCGAAATGCTCCTGCCAGGTCTGGGTGCGGAAGGAGGAGGCGTTGCGGCGCACCGCGGGCTTGCTGTCATCGACCGAGTCGATGGACGGGGTCAGCGCCTGGGCGCGCAGCAGCGACGGGGTGGCCAGGGTGGCGGCCGCGCCGATCAGGACGCCGCGGCGGGTGATGCGAAAGCTTTGCATTGCTCGAACCTCGGGTGGTTTGTTTTGCGAACCGATTACCCGGTTCTAGCGCCGATTTCCAGAGGGTCGCGCGCCACCGCGGGCATCTCACGCGATTGTCAGCGACATGCTGGGCGCGAAGACGCCGACGAGTCGGGGCGGACGCAAGACAAAGGCTCCGGCCAAGCGACCGGAGCCTTGTCTGCAAACCGAAGCCGCGATGGGCCGGATCACTCCATGACGGGGATCGAGAACTCGCCGCCTTCCTTGATGCCACTGGGCCAGCGGGCGGTCACGGTCTTGGTGCGCGTGTAGAACTTGAACGCGTCGGGCCCGTGCTGGTTGAGATCGCCGAAGACCGATTTCTTCCAGCCGCCGAAGGTGTGATAGGCCAGCGGCACCGGGATCGGCACGTTGATGCCGATCATGCCGACGTTGACCCGGTGCGCGAAGTCGCGGGCGGCGTCACCGTCGCGGGTGAAGATCGCGGTGCCGTTGCCGTATTCATGGTTCATCGCAAGCTTCAGCGCCTCCTTGTAGGTCTTGGCGCGCACCGTGGTCAGAACCGGCCCGAAGATCTCGGTCTTGTAGATGTCCATGTCGGCGGTGGCGTGATCGAAGAGGTGCGGGCCGATGAAGAACCCGTTTTCATAGCCTTGCAGGCTGAAGTTGCGGCCGTCGACCACCAGGTTCGCGCCCTGATCGAGCCCCGACTGCACCAGCCGCTCGATATTGGCCTTGGCGGCGGCGGTCACGACCGGGCCATAGTCCACGTCATCGCCGGCCGTATACGGGCCCACCTTCAGCTTCTCGATCCGCGGCA
>JAGRMU010000268.1:0-8656 GCA_020441165.1 Sedimentitalea sp. | reverse complement strand
GGCATGATGATCATGTGGTTCTTTGCGCCGCCGAAACACTGCACACGCTTGCCGTTCGTGCAGCCGCGGCCATAGATGTATTCGGCGATCGGGGTCGAGCCGACGAAGCCGATCGACTGGATCTGCGGATGGTCGAGGATCGCGTCCACCGCTTCCTTGTCGCCGTTGACCACTTGCAGGATGCCCTTGGGCAGGCCGGCCTCCTCCATCAGCTGCGCCAACATGATCGGCACGGAGGGGTCACGCTCGGAGGGCTTGAGGATGAAGGCGTTGCCGCAGGCGATGGCCGGGGCGAACATCCACATCGGGATCATCGCGGGAAAGTTGAACGGGGTGATTCCGGCCGTGACGCCAAGGGGTTGGCGCATGGAATACATGTCGATTCCGGGGCCGGCGCTGTCGGTATACTCGCCCTTGAGCATCTGCGGCGCGCCGATGCAGTATTCCACGACCTCGAGACCGCGCTGCACGTCTCCGGCGGCGTCCGGCAGGGTCTTGCCGTGTTCGCGGCTGAGCGCCTCGGCCAGCTTGTCCATGTCGCGGTTCAGGAGCGCGACGAACTTCATCAGCACCCGCGCGCGGCGCTGCGGGTTGGTGGCGGCCCAGCCGGGCTGGGCATCGACGGCGACGTCCACCGCGAAGGCCAGTTCCTCGGCGTTGGCCAGCGGCACCTTGGCCTGGACCTCGCCGGTGGCCGGGTTGTAGACATCGGCAAAGCGCCCCGACGTGCCTTTGACATGGGCGCCGTTGATGTAATGGGTCAGTTCCTGCATCTCGCGTCTCCTCTGGCTGGATCGGGGGCACCATAGGCTTGCACAAATCCCCTGAAAAGAGGCAAGTTCCCAAAGAGGTTTTGCAATTTTTCCTGTATGGAGCCCGCAATGGAGCCGCATTGGGACGATCTGAAGGTCTTTCTCGCGGTGGCGCGCGAGGAGAGCCTGTCCGGGGCCGGGCGCCTGCTGAAGCTGGATCCGGCGACGGTGGGGCGGCGCATCGCGCGGCTCGAGTCGGCGCTGGACGTGGAGCTTTTCGTCAAGTCGCCCCAGGGCTATGCGCTGACCGGCCCCGGCGAGCTGCTGCTGGGCCAGGGCGAGCAGGCCGAGCAGGCCATCCGGGGCGCCGCCGATGTGCTGGCGGGCCCCGGCGAACGGATGTCGGGGCAGATCCGCATTGGCGCGCCGGATGGCTGCGCCAATTACCTTCTGCCGCAGATCTGCGCCGCGATCGCCGGGGAGAACCCGGACCTCGAGATCCAGGTCGTCGCCCTGCCGCGCGTCGTCAACCTGTCGCGGCGCGAGGCGGACATGGCGATCGGGGTCAGCGCGCCGACCGCGCGGCAGCTTCTGGTCGAGAAGATCACCGACTACCGGCTGCACCTGGTGGCGGCGCGGGACTATCTGCTGCGCGCCGCGCCCATCGAGGCGGTCGCGGATCTGCGCGGGCACCGGATGATCGGCTATATTCCCGACATGATCTTCGATGCCGAGCTGGACTATCTCGGCGAGTTCGGAGTCGAGAGGGTGGCGCTGGCGTCGAACTCGGTGCCGGTGCAGCTGCGGCTGGCCAGCCAGGGCGCCGGGCTGTGCGTGGCGCATGATTTCGCGCTGCCCTCGCACCCGCCGCTGCGCAAGGTGCTGCACTCCCGGGTCAGCCTGACCCGCAGCTTCTATCTGGTGCGCCATCGCGGCGATCAGCGCAGCGCCCGGCTCAACCGTTTCGCCGCGGCCCTGTGCGAGGCGCTGCGCGCCGAGGTCGCGCGTCTCGAAAGCCTCACTTGACTTGACGGGGCTTTGCGGCAACCTTTTGGGAAAGGGCCGTTTATTCCGGAGGTGCCACGATGCTTGTCCACCAGATCCTGAAGTCCAAGGCGAAGACCGGTGTGCTGACCGTGACCTCGGACGCCAAGGTGTCCGAAGCGGCGCAGGTTCTGGCGGTGAACAAGATCGGCTCGGTGGTGATATCCGACGACGGCGGCAAGTCGGCGATGGGCATCCTGTCGGAACGCGACATCGTGCGCGAGCTTGCGACGAGCGGCGGCGGCTGCCTGGAGAAACGGGTCAGCGACTACATGACCCGCGATCTGGTCACCTGCACCTCGCAGTCCAGCGCCCAGGAACTGCTGACCCAGATGACCGAGGGCCGGTTCCGTCACATGCCGGTGGTGGATGACGGCGTGATGACCGGGCTGGTAACCATCGGTGATGTGGTCAAGGCGCAACTGTCCGAGCTGGCGATGGAGAAGGAAGCCCTGCAAGGCATGATCATGGGACATTGAGTCCCTTGTAACCATCGGCCGGTCGTGATTGCCTGCGCGGCGTGACACAGGCACACGAGGAGTCACCCGATGCGCGTTGGCCTCTATCCCGGCACGTTCGACCCGATCACGCTGGGGCATCTGGACATCATCCGGCGGGCCTCGCGGCTGGTGGACAAGCTGGTGATCGGGGTTGCGATCAACCGCGACAAGGGGCCGCTCTTCTCGCTCGAGCAGCGCGTGGCGATGATCGAGAGCGAATGCGAGAAGCTCTCGGCCCAGACCGGCACCGAGATCGTCGCCCATCCTTTCGAGAACCTGCTGATCGACTGCGCCCATGACGTGGGCGCCCAGTTCATCATCCGCGGCCTGCGCGCGGTGGCCGATTTCGAGTACGAGTACCAGATGGTCGGCATGAACCGTGTCCTGGACGACAATATCGAGACGGTCTTCCTGATGGCCGAGGGGCGGCACCAGGCGATCGCCAGCAAGCTGGTCAAGGAGATCGCCCGGCTGGGCGGCAACGTGTCGAAATTCGTGACCGCGCCGGTGAACGACGCGCTGATCAAGAAGCTGGGTCGGCCGGACCCGGCGCCCTGAGGTCGGGCGTGGCCGGGTGATTCGTCGCTGCAGACTGGCTAGGCCGGATCAGCGCCAGAAGGCCAGCCACTCGATGAACTCGTCCAGCTTCTTGCCCAGAAAGATCAAGTGCGCGCTGCCATAGAGCGCGACATCGACCGCTATCGCGGCGACGATCAGCAGGCCCAGGACCAGGGCGATGCGATTGGTCATCCAGCCTCGCTCGGAACGCAGAAAATCCGCCGGTCAGCCCGGCAGGCGCAAACTCACATGGCGGGGCCTAAGGGCGCGTTAACCGGCCTCAGCCGTTCAGCCGTCCCATGACCACCGCGACATCCGCCATGCGGACCGAGAAGCCCCATTCGTTGTCGTACCAGGCCAGGACCCGCACCATCCGGCCGTCGACCACGCGGGTCTGGTCGGGCGCGAAGATCGAGCTTTCCTCGGTGTGGTTGAAATCGATCGAGACCTTGGGCTCGGGGTCATAGGACATGACGTGGCCCATCGGACCGCGCACCGCGGCGGCGACGGCCTCGTTGACCTCGTCGGCGGTCACGTCGCGGGCGGCCCGGAAGGTCAGGTCAACCGCCGAGACGTTGGGCGTCGGCACCCGCATCGCCGAGCCGTCGAGCTTGCCCTTGAGATTGGGCAGCACCTCGCCGAGCGCCTTGGCGGCGCCGGTGGTGGTGGGGATCATCGCCATCGCCGCGGCACGGGCGCGGTAGAGGTCGGAATGGCGCCGGTCGAGGGTCGGCTGGTCGCCGGTATAGGAGTGGATCGTGGTCATGATCCCGTGCTCGATCCCGATCGCCTCGTCAAGCACCTTGGCCAGCGGCGCCAGACAGTTGGTCGTGCAGGAGCCGTTCGAGATCATCCGGTCGCCGCGCGCAAGGGTCTCCTCGTTGACCCCGAAGACGATGGTCTTGTCGACGTTCTTGGCCGGGGCCGAGATCAGCACCGAGCCGGCGCCGCGCTCCAGATGAACCGCCGCCTTCTTGCCGTCGTTGAAGTTGCCGGTGCATTCCAGCACCACGTCGCAGCCCGACCAATCGAGTTCGGTGGGATCATAGGTCGAGAACATCTCGATCTCGCCGCGTCCCAGGTCCAGCGTCCGCTCGCCGACCCGGATCTCGTTGCCGAAGCGGCCATGCACGCTGTCATAGCGCATCAGGTGGGCGGCGGTGGCCAGCGGTCCGGTGGCATTGGCCTTGATCACCCGGATGTCGTTGCGCCCGCTGGCGGCGATGTGCGAGAGGGTGCAGCGGCCGATGCGGCCAAATCCGTTGATACCGACGTTGACGGTCATGAAACATACTCCGGCGAATGCTGATCGGGTTCCATATAGCTCGGGAGAGGGGCCGGAAAAAGGGAGAAAGCGCCGCATTTCGAGCGTGTTAGCGCAAACGCTCTCCGGTTGCGCTAACGCGGCGGGCCGGGACCGCAGGCGGCGCTTGTCCCGCCTTGCGCGGCAGGAGCGGGAACAGGGCCGCGATACGGGAGGTTCAGCCTGTGGCGGCGATGGTCTAGGCTGCCAGAATCGAACGGGCGAGGGCGGCGGCGCATGAGTGGACTTCTGGCATTGCTGGACGATGTGGCGGGGATCGCCAAGATCGCGGCCGCCTCGGTGGACGATGTCGCCGGCCAGGCCGCGAAGGCCGGGGCCAAGGCGGCCGGCGCGGTGATCGACGACGCCGCGGTGACGCCGAAATACGTGCACGGGTTCGAGGCCAGCCGCGAGTTGCCGATCATCTGGCGCATCGCGAAGGGATCGTTCAAGAACAAGCTGATCTACCTGCTGCCGGTCGGGCTGTTGCTGAGCACCTTCGCGCCCTGGATGATCTCGCCCCTGCTGATGCTGGGCGGGGCCTACCTGTGTTTCGAGGGGGCCGAGAAGATCTGGCACGCGCTGGTGCCGCATGATCCGACGCACGTCTTCCCCGAGGACATTCCCGGCGATCCGGCCCATCTGGAGGAGCAGAAGGCGGCGGGCGCGATCAAGACCGATTTCATCCTGTCGGCCGAGATCATGACCATCGCGCTGGCGGCGATACCGCCAAGCAACATCTGGATGGAAGCGGCGACGCTGGCGGTGGTCGGGATCGGCATCACCGTTGTCGTCTACGGCAGCGTCGCGCTGATCGTGAAGGCGGACGATCTGGGCCTGCTGATGGCGCGGCAGGGCCGGTTCCGGCTGACCCGAAACCTCGGGCAGGGGATCGTCAAGGCGATGCCGGGGGTGTTGAAGCTGCTGACCGTGGTCGGCACGGCGGCGATGCTCTGGGTCGGCGGGTCGATCGTCATCCACGGGCTGGAAGAGCTTGGCTTCGGCTGGCTGGGCCATCACATCCACGACTGGGCCGAGGCGGTCGCGCACCTGGTGTCGCCGGGCGTTGCGGCTTCGGTGAAGTGGCTGGCCAAGGCGGTGATGGACGGGATTTTCGGCGTGGCGCTGGGGCTGGTGCTGATCCCGCTGGCCAGCAAGGTGATCGCGCCGGTCTGGCAGCGGCTCGCGGCGGTGTTTCCCTGAGCGGCGCCGGGTGATGTCCCCGGCGCCGCACCGGTCTCATCCGAGCAGCGACTTGGCCTTGGCGACGGTGGCCTCGGCGGTGATGCCGAACTTCTCGTAGAGCACTTCGGCGGGGGCCGAGGCGCCGAAGCTGTCCATGCCGATGAACCCGGCCTTGGCCTCGCGCCCGCGCTCGCCCAGCAGCCAGCGGTCCCAGCCCTGGCGGACGGCGGCCTCGATGCCGATGCGCACCGGTCCGGCGGGCAGGACGCGCTTGCGATAGGCCTCGTCCTGTTCGGCGAAAAGCTCCATGCAGGGCATCGAGACCACGCGGGTGCCGATGCCTTCGGCCTGCAGCCGGCGCCGCGCCTCGAGCGCGATCTCGACCTCCGAGCCGGTGGCGATCAGGATCACCTGCCGCTTGGCATCGGCCTCGGCCAGAACGTAGGCGCCCTGTGCGGTCAGGTTCTTCAGCTTGTGCTCGCGCCGCACCGTCGGCAGGTTCTGGCGGGTCAGCGACAGGACCGACGGGCGGTCCTTCGAGGTCAGCGCGATCTCCCAGCTTTCGGCGGTCTCAACCGTGTCGGCGGGGCGGAACACGAGGGTGTTCGGCGTGGCGCGGCTGATCGCCAGATGCTCGACCGGCTGGTGGGTAGGGCCGTCCTCTCCCAGACCGATGCTGTCATGGGTCATCACGAAGACGGTGGGGATCTTCATCAGCGCCGCCAGCCGCATCGCGGGGCGCGCGTAATCGGTGAAGCACATGAAGGTGCCGCCATAGGGCCGGATGCCGCCATGCAGCGCCATGCCGTTCATCGCCGCCGCCATGCCGTGCTCGCGGATACCATAATAGATGTAGCGGCCGGCGCGGTTGTCGGTATCGAAGACGCCGAGATCGCCGGTCTTGGTGTTGTTCGAGCCGGTGAGGTCCGCCGAGCCGCCCAGGGTTTCGGGCATGATCGGGTTCACCACCTCCAGCACCATCTCGCTGGACTTGCGGGTCGCGACCTTGGGCGCCTCGTCGCTGATCTGGCGTTTCAGGGCCTTGATCGTGGCCGAGAGCTTGGAGGGCACGTCGCGGGCGAAGATGCGGGTGAACTCGGCCTGGCGCCGCTCGGTGACGGCGGCCAGCCGGGCTTCCCAATTGGCGCGCTCTGCCGCGCCGCGCGATCCGATCGCCTCCCAGGCCGCCTTGGTGTCGGCGGGCACCTCGAAGGGTCCGGTGGTCCAGCCATAGGCGGCCTTGGCGGCGGCGATCTGGTCCGGGTCGGTCAGCGCCCCGTGCCCCTTGGAGGTGTCCTGCGCCGCGTGACCCAGCGCGATATGGGTCTTGCAGGCGATCATCGACGGCTTCTTGGTGGTCTTCGCCTTGGCGATGGCTGCATCCACCGCCTGCGGGTCGTGACCGTCGACCTCGATCACGTGCCACCCGGCGGCCTTGAACCGGGCGGACTGGTCGGTGCGGTCCGAGAGCGCAACATTGCCGTCGATGGTGATCCCGTTATTGTCCCAGAACACGATCAGCCTGCCCAGCGACTGGCGTCCGGCGAGGGTGATCGCCTCCTGGCTGACGCCCTCCATCAGGCAGCCGTCGCCGGCGATCACGTAGGTGTAGTGATCGACCAGCTTGCGGCCGAACCGCGCGCGCAGGCTTTCCTCGGCGATCGCGAAGCCGACCGCGTTCGAGATGCCCTGTCCCAGCGGGCCGGTGGTGGTCTCGATCCCCGCGGCATGACCGTATTCGGGATGGCCGGCGGTGATCGCGCCCCATTGGCGGAAGTTCCTGATCTGCTCGAGCGTCATGTCGGCATAGCCGGTCAGATGGAGAAGCGCATAGAGCAGCATCGAGCCGTGCCCGGCGGAGAGGATGAAGCGGTCCCGGTCGGGCCAGTTCGGGGCGGAGGCGTCGAATTTCAGGTGTTTCTCAAACAGCACCGTGGCGACATCGGCCATGCCCATCGGCATTCCGGAATGGCCGGAATTGGCGGCGTGGACGGCATCGAGGGTCAGGGCGCGGATGGCCGTGGCCTTGCTCCAGTGATCGGGGTGTGCGGTGCGCAGGGCGGTGAGATCCAAGGGCTTGGCTTTCTTTGACGGGTTTGGCTGTGACCCGCTCAATACCAGCCGCGCCCCAAAGATCAAGCGCGGCGCCGGGGCGGGCTGGCGGATTACTTCAGGACGGGCGGGCAAGTGCTTGAAAGCAAAGAAGGGGAGTATTTTCCGATCGCTTTGGGTAGAGTTGCGGCGAACCGGGCGGGCGGCCGATTCGCGCCGACCGGCCTGCGCGGCTTGCGCAGGCGGGCAGGGTCCGGATACTGGTGGGACAAACCGCAAGAGAGGTGACGGGGGCATGAGTCAGATCGAGGAATTGCAAAGCCGGCTCGCGGCGGCGATGGCGCGGATCGGGACCGGCATCGCGGCCCTGTCCGAGCAGGCGCAGGCAGCTGCCGGGCCGATGGCCGAGTTGCAGCGCGAGCTGGACGAGGAGCGCCAGGCCAATGCCCAGCTCGAGGAGCGGTTGCGCACCCTCAAGGCCAAGCACGAACAGGAAGTGCAGGCGCTGCGGGCGCAGGCCGGCAAACCCGGTCAGGTCGAACGTCTGCGGGCCGAGCTGACCGCGCAGGCCGACGCGATGGCGCGGCTCGACATGGATGTGCAGCGGGTCCGCCTGGCCAACAGCCAGCTGCGCGACAGCAGCGCGGCGCTGCGCAAGGCCAACGAGGAGGGCGTCGGCGAGCCGCATCTGATCAACAAGGCGATGCTGGCCGAGCTGGAGGGGCTGCGCGCCGCGCGGGCCACCGACGCGGCCGAGATCAGTGCCCTGCTGGCACGGTTAGAGCCGCTTCTGGCGGGCGCAACACAGGAGGAGGCATGATGCCGGAAGTGACGGTACAGATCGGCGGGCGGGGGTTCGAGGTGTCCTGCCAGGAGGGCGAGCAGAGCTATCTGCATTCGGCCGCCAAGATGCTGGACGACGAGGCCCAGGTGCTGTCCGACCAGATCGGCCGGATGCCGGAGGCGCGGATGCTGCTGATGGCCGGGCTGATGCTGGCCGACAAGACCGCGGCGGTCGAGGACCGGATCAAGGCGGTCGAGGCGGAACTGGCCGAGCGCGAGGCGGAGCTGGCGCGCCTGAGAAATGCCCCGCCGCCCGCGCCGAACCGCGTCGAGGTGCCGGTGGTGCCGGCGTCGGTGACCGACACGCTGGCGGAACTGGCGGCGCGCGCCGAGGCGCTGGCCTCGGAGATCGAGGAACGCACGCTGGGGTAGGGCGCGTCGCCGCCGCTAAAGCGGGTTAGAGCACGTTGCGTCTAATC
>JAGRMU010000267.1:9436-9670 GCA_020441165.1 Sedimentitalea sp. | reverse complement strand
GCTCGGCGACAAGGCCAGCGCCCGGCGCGTCGCCATCGAGGCCGGGGTGCCGGTGATCCCGGCGACCGGGGTGCTGGGCGATGACATGGACGCCATCCGCGCCGAGGCGGAGGAGATCGGCTATCCGCTGATGCTCAAGGCCAGCTGGGGCGGCGGCGGGCGGGGGATGCGCCCGATCCGGGGCCCCGAGGAGCTGGAGGAGAAGGTGCTGGAGGGGCGGCGCGAGGCCGAGGC
>JAGRMU010000267.1:8922-9316 GCA_020441165.1 Sedimentitalea sp. | reverse complement strand
GAGCGCGACTGCTCGGTGCAGCGGCGCAACCAGAAGGTGGTCGAGCGCGCGCCCGCCCCCTATCTCGACGATGCCCAGCGCGCCGAGATCTGCGAGCTGGGCCGCCGCATCTGCGCCCATGTGAACTACGAATGCGCCGGCACGGTCGAGTTCCTGATGGACATGGAGACCGGCAGGTTCCACTTCATCGAGGTCAACCCCCGCGTGCAGGTCGAGCATACGGTCACCGAGGAGGTGACCGGCATCGACATCGTGCAGGCGCAGATCCTGATCGCCGAGGGCAAGACCCTGGCCGAGGCCACCGGCAAGCCGACCCAGGCCGACGTGACGCTCACCGGCCACGCGCTGCAGACGCGGATCACCACCGAGGATCCGCAGAACAACTTCATCCCCG
>JAGRMU010000267.1:0-8865 GCA_020441165.1 Sedimentitalea sp. | reverse complement strand
GGCGGCACCGCCTATGCCGGCGGGGTGATCACCCGCTATTACGACAGCCTGCTGACCAAGATCACCGCCAAGGCCCAGACCCCGCAGATGGCCATCGCCCGCATGGACCGCGCCCTGCGCGAGTTCCGCATCCGCGGCGTGTCGACCAACATCGCCTTCGTCGAGAACCTCCTCAAGCACCCGACGTTTCTCAACAACGAATACACCACGCGGTTCATCGACGAGACGCCCGAGCTCTTCCAGTTCGCCAAGCGCCGCGACCGGGGCACCAAGGTGCTGACCTACATCGCCGATATCAGCGTCAACGGGCATCCCGAGACCGCCGGGCGGCCGCGCCCGCCGGCCGATCTGGCCATCCCGCGCCCGCCGAAGCTGCGCGCCGAGCCGATGATGGGCACCCGCAACCTGCTGGAGCAGAAGGGCCCGCAGGCGGTGGCCGACTGGATGAAGGCGCAGCGGCAACTGCTGATCACCGACACCACGATGCGCGACAGCCACCAGTCGCTGCTGGCGACGCGGATGCGCTCGATCGACATGATCCGGGTGGCGCCGGCCTATGCCGCCAACCTGCCGCAGCTGTTCAGCATCGAATGCTGGGGCGGGGCCACCTTCGACGTCGCCTATCGCTTCTTGCAGGAATGCCCCTGGCNNGGCAGCGGCTGCGCGACCTGCGCGCCGCCCTGCCCAACGTGATGACCCAGATGCTGCTGCGCGGCAGCAACGGGGTCGGCTACACCAACTATCCCGACAACGTGGTGCGCGAATTCGTCCGCCAGGCGGCGGTGAGCGGCGTCGATCTCTTCCGGGTCTTCGATGCGCTGAACTGGACCGAGAACATGCGCGTGGCGATGGACGCGGTGCTGGAGCAGAACAAGCTCTGCGAGGGGGCGATCTGCTATACCGGCGACATTCACGATCCGGATCGCGTCAAGTACAACCTCAAGTATTACGTCGCCATGGCCAAGGAGCTGCGCGACGCCGGCGCCCATATCCTGGGGCTGAAGGACATGGGCGGGCTGCTGAAGCCGACCGCCGCCAAGGCGCTCTTCCGGGCGCTGAAGGAGGAGGTCGGCCTGCCGATCCATTTCCACACCCATGACACCGCCGGGGTCGCCTGCGCCACCATCCTCGCCGCCTCCGAGGCCGGGGTGGACGCGGTGGACTGCGCCATGGACGCGCTGTCGGGCAATACCAGCCAGGCGACGCTGGGCTCGGTGGTCGAGGCGCTGCGCCGCACCGACCGCGATCCCGGCCTCGATATCGGCGCGATCCGCGAGATCAGCGCCTACTGGGAGGCGGTGCGCGCCCAGTATGCGGCCTTCGAGAGCGGGCTGCAGGCGCCCAATTCCGAGGTCTACCTGCACGAGATGCCCGGCGGGCAGTTCACCAATCTCAAGGCCCAGGCGCGGAGCCTCGGCCTGGAGGACCGCTGGCACGAGGTCGCCCAGGCCTATGCCGACGTGAACCTGATGTTCGGCGACATCCCCAAGGTGACCCCCTCCTCGAAGGTGGTGGGCGACATGGCGCTGATGATGGTCGCGCAGGGGCTGAGCCGCGCGGATGTGGAGAACCCCGAGGTCGAGGTCTCCTTCCCCGAAAGCGTGGTGATGATGATGCGCGGCGACATGGGCCACCCGCCGGGCGGCTTCCCGGAGGCGATCACCGCCAAGGTGCTGAAGGGCGAGAAGCCCAATCTCGAGCGCCCCGGCAAGCACCTGCCGCCGGTCGACCTGGAGGCGACCCGCGCCGCTGTCAGCAAGGAGCTGGAGGGGCGCGCCGTCGATGACGAGGACCTGAACGGGTATCTGATGTATCCCAAGGTCTTCCTCGACTACATGGGCCGGCACCGGCTCTACGGGCCGGTGCGCACCCTGCCCACGCTGACCTTCTTCTACGGGATGGAGCCGGGCGACGAGATCAGCGCCGAGATCGACCCCGGAAAGACCCTCGAGATCCGCCTGCAGGCGGTGGGCGAGACCGACGACAAGGGCGAGGTCAAGGTGTTCTTCGAGCTGAACGGCGCCCCCCGGGTGATCCGGGTGCCCGACCGGCAGGTCACCGCCACCATGCAGACCCGCCCGCGCGCCGAGACCGGCAACCCCGCCCATGTCGGCGCGCCGATGCCCGGCGTCGTCGCCACCGTCGCCGCCCGGCCCGGCGCCAGGGTGAAGAAGGGCGATCTGCTGCTGACCATCGAGGCGATGAAGATGGAAACCGGCCTGCACGCCGACCGCGAGGCGGTGGTGAAGGCCGTCCACGTCACCCCCGGCACCCAGATCGACGCCAAGGACCTGCTGGTGGAGCTGGAATAGCCGCGGCGCGCCGAGCGTTCCCTTGACGCGCCCGCGGCGCGGCAGGGGTCTGGCACGTCAGGCAGGGTATTGCGGTGCCGGGAGGATTACTCCGGGATGCTTTCGCCGCTGCCGCCCAGCTCGGCCGGGAAATCCCTGAGCTTCGGCAAGCCATCGCGCATGGGCAACACCGTTTCGGCATAGTTGACATGCACGGCGGGGCTGAAGACCTGCCCCGGGATGGTCGCCGCATAGACGTCCGTCAGCCCCCAATGGGGATGGCCGGTCATCAGATGACCGCCACAGGCGGTGCAGAACTGACGATCGCTGCGCTCGGTCTTCCTGAAATGGCCGATGTGATCCTGCCCCCTGGTGACCTTCACATTCTCGTCCTTGAACAGGGTAAAGGCGTTGACCGGCCCGGCAGACCAGGAGCGGCAGGACCCGCAATGGCAGTATCCCATGGCTTCGGGGGCACCGGTCACCTCGATCTCGACCGCACCGCAGAAACATTCTCCCTTTTGGGTCTTGGACATATCCGTTCTCTCCATCGTACGCGCAGCCCGCAGGAAGCGGGCTCTCACGACGAAGGGGAACCATAGCACGGATCGCCCCGAGGCGACGCACTCGATCCGATGGGCCTTGGATGACGAGATTTCAGGCCCGACCCTGCCGTCGCCGGGACGCGGGGTTTTTTGACGCTGCCGCAGATTCCCCCTTGCGGGTCCGGGCGGTTGTTTATATCTCACGGCTCACCCAAGGACGCGGGCGTAGCTCAGGGGTAGAGCATAACCTTGCCAAGGTTAGGGTCGTGAGTTCGAATCTCATCGCCCGCTCCATTTTGGTCCTGCCGCTGCGGCAGGCTGGCACGGGACCGCTTCGGCGGTCCTTTCTGCTTTTGGCGCCTGTGTCGTTTCCCGGCGCCCGCGCTTTCCCCCTGCCGTAAATATCCCTGCCGCAGGAAGGCGCCGCTTGCCGCCATGGGTTGACGGCCCCATATTCGACCCATGTTGAAGTTCACCCCGATCCTGCTGGCCATCGTCTATGCCATGGTGATGTACCGGATCTCGGTCTGGCGCACCCATCGCGAGCTCGACACCCGCTCGACCGAGCTGGCCGACCCGCGGCTGAAGAAGCTGACCGACCGGCTGGCCGCCGCGCTGGGGCTGGCGCGGATCCCGGTCTACATCTACGAGATCGACCCGGTGAACGGGCTGGCCGCCCCGGACGGGCGGATCTTCATCACCCGCGGCTTCTACCGCAAGTTCCAGAACGGCGATGTCACCGGCGAGGAGATGACCTCGGTCATCGCCCACGAGCTGGGCCATGTCGCGCTCGGCCATGCGCGGCGGCGGATGATCGACTTTTCCGGGCAGAACGCGCTGCGCACCGCGCTGATCATGGTGCTGGGCCGGTTCATCCCGGTGATCGGCATCTGGATCGCCAACATGCTGACCTCGCTTCTGGCCACGCGCCTGTCGCGCGGCGACGAGTACGAGGCCGACGAATATGCCGCCGCGCTGCTGACCAAGGCCGGATTCGGGATCGGTCCGCAGAAGTCCCTCTTCCGCAAGCTCGACGCGCTGACCGCGGCGCGGGCCGGGATGGCACCGGCCTGGCTGATGAGCCATCCCAAGACCGACGAGCGCATTGCCGCGCTGGAGGCGCTGGAGGCGCGCTGGCGGGCGGGCACCGATCTGACCTGAGCGAGGGGCCAGCCCCTCGCGCTCCTCGAAGGTTTTTCGGCAAGAGGAAGGATCAGGCGGACAGGGCCTTGGCGAGGCGCGGCAGCCGCGCCTTCTTCAGAAGCGGGCGCATCTGCCAGGTCTGGCCCGAGAGCCGGTTCGCCTCGGCCAGCACCCGCCCGGCGACCGCTTCGATGCTCTGCGGCGCCGCGCGCCAGAGCCCGTGGAGGAACCCGTCCGGATCGATTCGCTCCAGCCCCTCCTCAGCTAGGATACCGCGCGGAAAATCCTGCGCGTTCAGGGTCAGGATCGCATCGGCCGAGGCGGCGACGGCCACGGCCAGCACATGCAGGTCGGCCGGGTCGGGCAGCCAGAGCCGCGCCTCGACGCCCGGCGCCGGCGGCTGTTCGGCCTGCGGCCAGCACGCGCGCAGCAGCGCGATCTCGGCCCGGGCCTGCGCCTCTCCCTCGGGTCCCAGCTTGTCCGCCGCCCGCGCCCATTCCTCGAGGATCCGCGCCGACCAGAGCGGGGTGAAATGCCCCGCCGCGGCCGCACCGAGCAGCATCTCGCGCATCACCGTGGGATAGAGCACGCAGGTGTCGAGAACGATCCTCACAGGCGGAAGAACAGCGCCTTGAGATAGCCGCTTTCGGCCAGCTGCGGCAGTTGCGGATGGTCGGGCCCCGCCGAACCGGTATGGATCAGCTGGGCGCTGCGCCCGGCGCGGCCGATGCCGCGGGCGCAGGCGCTGCGGAAGCGCCCGAGGTCGGCGGCGTGCGAGCAGGAGCAGAGCCCCAGGTACCCGCCTGGCGCCACCAGCGGGGCGGCGAGGCGCGCCACCCGCTCATAGGCGCGCAACCCCGCCTCCAGCGCCGATTTCGAGGGCGCGAAGGCGGGCGGATCGCAGACCACCAGCTCGAACGCGGCCCCCTCCTCCTGCAGGGCGGCGAGCACGTCGAAGGCGTCGCCCCGCCGGGTGGCGAAACGATCGGCGACGCCGCCCGCCCGTGCCCCCGCCTCGGCCAGGGCCAGCGCCGGGGCCGAGCCATCCACCGCCAGCGCCGATCCCGCCCCGGCCGCGAGCGCCGCCAGGCCGAAGCCGCCGACATGGGCGAAGACATCGAGCACCCGCCCACCGGGACCGGCGAGGCGCGCGGCGAAGGCGTGGTTGGGGCGCTGGTCGAGGAAGAGGCCGGTCTTCTGACCGCCGGTCAGATCCGCCATGTAGGTGGCGCCGTTCATCGGCACCGGCACCGGCGCGTCCGGTGCCTGCCCGTGCAGCACGCCCGGGACATCGTCCAGACCCTCCAGCCCGCGCGCACGGCCGCCGGCGTTCTTCAGCACGGTCGCGGCGCCGGTGACCTCGACCAGCGCTCGGGTCAGCGGCGCCAGATGCGCCTCGGCCCAGGCGGCATTGGGTTGCACCGCCAGCGTGTCGCCGAAGCGGTCGATGACCACCCCGGGCAGACCGTCCGCCTCGGCATGAACCAGGCGGTAGTAGGGCGTATCGTAGAGCCGCGTGCGCAGGGCCAGCGCGCGGTCGAGACGCGCGGCGAACCAGTCGCTGTCCAGGACCGCCGCCGGGTCGCGGTCGAGCATCCGGGCGATGATCTTCGAGGCGGGGTTGACCGCGACCAGCCCCAGCGGCGCGCGCTCGGCATCCTCGAGCACCGCGAGCGTGCCGGGGGCCAGGGCGCGGGTGCGCCGGTCGGTCACCAGGTCGCCGGCATAGACCCAAGGGCCGCCGTGGCGCAGCGCCGCGGCGTTGGTATTCGGCTTCAGCCGCACGGTGGGCCGGTCGGTCGGGGCGGGCGAGGAGGCTGTCATGGCGCCCTCTTACGCGCTTTGCCCCGCGGCCGGAAGATGCTGTTCTCGGGCCGCGTGCCCGCCGCGTCAGTTGCGCGGGCGTGAGCGCCAGCCGCCGCGGCGGCGCGGCGCGCCCATGCTGCCCAGCCCTTCGGTCAGCACGGCGGTCATCGGATGGTCCGGGGCACCGGGGCGATAGATCTCGAGCAGCGCCCGGATCGCCCGCGCCGCCTCGGTCTGCGGCGGCAGGCTGAGCGCCCAGTCGAGGAAGATGCTGCGGCACTGGGCGGCGGTGATCCCCTCGATGCGGTAGGCCTCGAGGATCAGCCCCTTGGGGTCGAGATCGGGATCGCCCTTCATGCCGCCCGGTCCCGGTCCAGCGCGGCGCCGACCAGCGCCTCGGTGGCGGCATAGCGCGCCTCCAGCGCCGCCTGCAGGGCGTCGAGCGCGTCGAAGCCGGTGCTGCGGCAGAGGAACGCGGCGCCGCCGCCGCCGATCTCCGCGGTCTCGACCGGCCCGGCGGCGAGCAGCCGCGTTCCGGACTGCACGGTCCAGAAGAGGTCATAGGCCGCTTGCAGCGCCTCCGCATCCGCCCCCGAGAGCCAGCCGCAGGTGGCGGCGCCGCGCAGCCCGTCCGCCACGGCGCAGCTGGCGACCCCGCCGAGCAGAGCGCCGGCCTGGGAGACCAGCTCGATATCCATCATCCGCCCGGCGCCGGTCTTGACGTCCCAGACCCCGGCGGGCGACTTGGCGGCGGCGATGCGGGCGCGCATCTCAGCCACCTCGGCCAGCACCCGCGCCGTCTCGTGCGGGCCGGCGAGAAGATCGCGCCGGAAGTCCTCGATCTCGGCGCCGAGGCTGCGGTTGCCGGCGATCACCCGGGCGCGCGTCAGCGCCAGATGCTCCCAGACCCAGGCCTCGCCCCGGTGGTAGTTCAGGAAGCTGCCCAGCGAGGTGGCGACAGGCCCCTGGCTGCCCGAGGGGCGCAGGCGCATGTCGACCTCGTAGAGCCGCCCCTCGGCCATCGGCGCGGTCAGGGCGGTGATCAGGGCCTGGGTCAGGCGGGCGAAATAGGTGCGCGGGGCCAGCGGGCGCGGCCCGTCGCTGGTCTCGGCCGCGCCCGGATCGTAGATCACGATGAGATCGAGATCGGAGGCGGCGTTGAGCCGCGCCGCCCCCAGCGAGCCCATGCCCAGCACCACCGCCCCGCGCCCCGGCGCCGCCCCGTGCTTGAGCGCGAACTGGGCCTCGACCACCGGCAGCAGGGCGGCGATCACCGCCTCGGCCAGCTCGGCATATTGCCGGCCCGCCGCCTCGGCGCCGATCAGCCCGCGCAGCAGGTGCACCCCGACCCGGAACCGCCATTCCTTGGTCCAGCGCCGGGCGAAATCCAGCTGGCGCTCGTAGTCGGGCTCGGCGTCGAGCCGGGCGGCGAGATCGTCCCGGAGCGCCGCCATGCCCGGCCAGTCGGCGAAGAAATCGCCGCCGATCACCGCGTCGAAGACCGAGGAGTTGCGCGCCAGGTAGCTGGCCAGGTCGGGCGAGGTGCCGACGATGTCGACCAGCAGGTCGATCAGCTGCGGGTTGGCCTCGAAGAGCGAGAAGAGCTGCACGCCCGCCGGCAGCCCGGACAGGAAGCCGTCGAGCGCCACCAGCGCCTGGTCGGGGCGCGCGGTCTCGGCCAGCCGCGCCAGCAGCTCGGAGCGCAGCCGCTCGAAGATGCGCCGCGCCCGCTGCGAGCGCAGCGCCGGGTAGGTCGGCCAGCGCGCCAGGATGCCGGCGTCGAGCCCCTCGGGGATCGGCGCGGGGGCCGGCGCGGGCGCGGCGTCGGGGGCGAAGAAGCCCTCGGTCAGCTCGTGCACCTCGGTCAGGCGGCGGGTGATCTCGGCGCCGAGCGTGGCGGCGTCCGTGTCCATCAGGCAGGCGATGCGGGCGATGCCGTCCTCGGAGGTCGGGATCCGGTGGGTCTGGGCGTCGTGCACCATCTGGATGCGGTGCTCGACCTCGCGATGGGCGCGGTAGTGCTCGGTCAGCCGCGCCGCCACATCCTCGGGCACCCAGTCCTTCTCGGCCAGCGCCGCGAGGCCCGCGACCGTGCCGCGCTGGCGCAGATCGGGATCGCGCCCGCCGGCGATCAGCTGGCGGGTCTGGGTGAAGAACTCGATCTCGCGGATGCCGCCGCGGCCCAGCTTCATGTCATGGCCCGGAACCGAGATCGCGCCGCCGGTGCCCTTGGTCTCGCGGATGCGCAGGCGGATGTCATGGGCGTCCTGGATCGCCGCGAAGTCGAGATGCCGGCGCCAGACGAAGGGGCGCAGGCTCGCCAGGAAGCGCGCCCCGGCCTCGAGGTCCCCGGCGGCGGGGCGGGCCTTGATGTAGGCCGCCCGCTCCCAGGTGCGCCCGAGGCTCTCGTAATAGCGCTCGGCCGCCTCCATCGCCATGCAGACCGGGGTGACCGCCGGGTCGGGGCGCAGGCGCAGGTCGGTGCGGAAGACATAGCCCTCGGGCGTGCGGTCGCCGAGGATGCTGCTCATGTTGCGGGTGGCGCGCACCAGCCCCTGGCGGGCGTCGTGGAAATCGGCCGGATCGTAGCGGGTCTCGTCGAAGAGGCAGATCAGGTCGATGTCCGAGGAATAGTTCAGCTCGTGCGCGCCCATCTTGCCCATCGCCAGAACCGTCAGCCCGGCGGCACTGGCGATGTCGTCCTCGCCCTGGCCGGGCAGCTTGCCGCGCCGGATCAGCGCGGCGATCTCGGATTTCAGCGCCAGATCGCAGGCCAGGCCGGCGAAGTCGGTCAGCGCGCCGGTGACGCGCTCCAGCGGCCAGGCGCCGGCCAGATCGGCCAGCGCGGCGATGAGCGCGATCCGCCGCTTGGCCTGGCGCAGCCCGGGCCTGAGCTGGTCGGGGGGCAGCGCGCGCGCCTCGGCGAGGACGGACTCAAAGGCCCGGTCCGGATCCTCGAGCGCCCCGGGCAGCCAGCCCGCCTCGCGCTCGATCAGGCCCTTGAGATAGGGGCTGGAGCCGCCGGCACCCTCGACCAGCCGGGCCAGATCGCCGCTCAGCTCCGGCACGGCGGCGCGGGT
>JAGRMU010000266.1 GCA_020441165.1 Sedimentitalea sp. | reverse complement strand
AAGCGCCTACGCAATCAGTTTCCACGCCAGCAAGATGGCCGATCTCAAGTTCACCGACACCAAGGCGGGGCTTCTGGTCGAGTTTGGCGCTGTCGATATCATGCTCTCAGGTCTGGACCGGGGCGATCTCTCGCGGTCGGATTTCGACTTTGGCTGATACCGGGCCCTGTCGCGCTCCCCGCCGCATCGCGGCGGGGATCCGGGCGGTGCAGACGGCTTCCGCTCGCCCTCGTTCCGGTGTCGGCCCCCGGCGACCGGCAGGCCAACGCGGGAACGTCAGTCGCTGGTCGAGCCCGGCTCTTCCTTGGCCATGTGCATCCGCTTCTTGAGCCGCTTGCCGACCAGGATCGGCAGCACGAAGCCGACCACCGCGATCGTCCAGAGGCCGATCGACAGCGGCGAGGCGAAGAGCGCGCTCCAGTCGCCGTCCGAGATGGTCATCGCGCGGCGCAGGTTGGCCTCCATCAGGTTGCCCAGCAGGATGCCGAGGATCACCGGCACCAGCGGCACGTCGAGCTTGCGCAGCACCCAGCCGAGCACGCCGAAGATCACCATCACCACCAGGTCGAAGGTCGAGCCCGAGATGCCGTAGATGCCGACGAACGAGATCATCGCCACCACCGGCATCAGGAATTTCGGCGGGATCATCAGCACCCGCGCGAACATGCCCACCATCGGGATGTTCATCGCCAGCAGCATCAGGTTGCCGATGAAGAGCGCCGCGATCAGCCCCCAGACCACGTCCGGGTTCTGGGTGAAGAGCAGCGGGCCCGGCGTGATGTTCAGCGCCAGCAGCACCGCCAGCAGCACCGCCGTAGTGCCCGATCCCGGCACGCCGAGCGCCAGCATCGGCACCAGCGCGCCCCCCGCAGCGGCGTTGTTGCCGGCCTCGGGGGCGGCGACGCCGCGCGGATCGCCCTTGCCGAAGGTGCCCTCCTTGTCCGAAATCGCCTTCTCGGCGGTATAGGCCAGGAACGAGCCCAGCGAGGCCCCCGCCCCCGGCAGCACCCCGGCGATGAAACCCAGCACCGTCGAGCGTCCCATGGCGGGGGCGGTGAATTTCAGCAGCTTCCAGGACGGGGTGATCCGGCCCATGGTGACGGTGGCGTGCTTGGCCTCGCCCACGCCTTCCGCACGGTGTTCGAGGAAGATGAACACTTCCGAGAGCGCGAAGAGCCCGACGATCGCCACCAGGAAGTCGATCCCGTCATAAAGATGCACCTCGCCGAAGGCGAAGCGCGGCACGCCGGTCTGCCCGTCCACCCCGATCATCGCGATGCCGAGGCCGAGGGCCGCGGCAAAGGCGGCCTTGGCCTGGTTGGTCGAGGAAATCCCGCCCAGCGTGGCGAAGGCCAGCGCGAAAAGCGCGAAATACTCGGCCGGCCCGAACAGCAGCGCCACCTTGACGAGCTGCGGCGCCAGGAACACCAGCCCCCAGGTGGCGAAGAAGGCACCGACGAAGGAGGCCACGCCCGAGAGCGACAGCGCCTCGCCCGCGCGCCCCTGCCTGGCCATCGGGTAGCCGTCGAGCGTGGTCATCAGCGCCGGCTCGTCGCCGGGGATGTTGAGCAGGATCGACGAGATGCGCCCGCCATACATCGCGCCGTAATAGACGCTTGTCAGCAGGATCAGCGCCGCGGTCGGGTCGAGCCCCAGCGAGAAGGCCAGCGGGATCAGGATCGCCACCCCGTTCGACGGGCCCAGCCCGGGCAGCGCACCGATGATAGTGCCCAGAAAGCAGCCGATGAAGGCCAGAAAGAGGTTCTGGAAGGTCAGCGCGACCGAAAAGCCGTCGACCAGCGAGGAAAGCGCGTCCATGGCGAGGCTCCTTCAGAAACCCAGGGGACCCTTGGCCAGCGACAGGCCGAGGATCAGGTGAAAGACGACATAGATGCCGACCGAGGTGGCGATGCCCGCAAGGATCGCCTGCAGCGGCGCGGTGCCCAGCCGCCAGCCCAGGAAGGCGGCGGCCAGCGCGGTGGCGATCAGGAACCCGATCTGCGGCAGAGCGTAGGCATAGACCACCAGCACCGCGACGGCGATGGCGATCTCGAGCATCCCCGACAGCGCCGGCCAGTGCGGCTTGGGGTCGGGGCGCAGGATCATTGTCAGGCTCGACAGGCCCAGCAGCACCCCGATGATGATCGGAAAGGTCTTCGGCCCCACCGGGTCGGA
>JAGRMU010000265.1 GCA_020441165.1 Sedimentitalea sp. | reverse complement strand
GGCGGGACTCGTCGACGCTGACGCCACGCTTGACGAGGTCCTCGGCAAAGCCGCGCTTGAGGTTCAGCCGCCCCGCCAGATCGTAAATGGTGGAGACCCGGTCGCGCTCGGCCTCGCGGGCACGGGTCGCGACCGCCTCGGTGTCGGGCGCGGGAGTTGCCTGCGTCTTCGGCTGGCTGCGCGTCTCGCTGGCGGCGACCTTCGGGTCGGGCGCAGCCGGTTTCGGCTCGGTCATGCTGCACGAGCGCGGCCGGCAGGGACGGTATTGAGGGCCAGCCACATCCGCACCGAGACGTTGGCCGGTGCGAACCGACATGCGGCCGCGAGCGGCTTGGGGGTGCCCGCCGTCGCGGTCAGGACGGCCGGGAGTCGCATGATCTGCGTCCCGCGATGAAAGGCGCGGGCGAGACCATGCCGTGACCCGGACTCGCCCCGGTATCGCTTCGGACGCCAGCGGCTGCGCTGGTCCGGATAGCGGTCGTCGTCCGACCATCGACCCGATCGATATGGCGGTTCAGTCCGGGAAGATCGTCTTCCAGTCGTTTTTCATGTCGATCAGCACCCAGCCGTTCTGCGCCGCCGCGTCGAGACCCTTGTCGAGCTTTCCGAAGCTCGCATCGCGGTCGTAGGCATATTCGCGCTCGCCATCGGTGTGGTGCACGAAGGCACCGAAGCGGAGGCCGTCCGCGCCGATGGTGGTGTATTGCAGCATCTCGTAATCGCCGTCCGAATTGCCGAAGGCCATGATCGGCCGCCGCCCGATATGGGAATTGATGCCGACGGGCTTGCCGGTCTTGTCGTCGATGAAATCGATCTTGTCGGTCCGCATCAGCACCGGCTTGCCGTCCACCATCTTGAACTCGGTCGCGATCGACGAGCCGACGACCTGCTCCGGCGGAATGTCATAGACCTCTTCGGTCCAGGGCCGCATGAACTCGATCCCGCCGCCCGAGACGATGAAGGTCTTGAAATCCTCGTCCTGCAGATAGTCGATGAGCTCGAGCATCGGCTGGTAGACGAGCTGGGTATAAGGCTTGTCGAACCTGGGATGCTTCGCGGTGGCCAGCCAGTCGCTGGTGATCTTCTCGAACTCCTCGGTCGACATGCCGGAATGGGTGGCTGCGACGATCTCGAGCAGGCCCTTCTGGCCGGCCGCGGCCAGCGCCTTGTGGTCGCCTTCGAGCACGGCCTGGAAGGGCTGGGTGGTCTTCCACTCAGGATGCTCGGCCGCCATCTCCTTGACCCGGTCGAAGGCGAAGGCGAGCTGGGTGTACATCGGCTGCTCGACCCAGAGCGTGCCGTCATTGTCGAAGGTCGCGATCCGTGCGTCCTCTTCGATGTAATTCGCGCTGCCGTCGGTGGTGACGCTCTCCACGAAGGCGATGATCGCGCTCTTGGTGTCGCCGTCGTTCCAGGATGGCAGCGGGTCGTCCGCGGCCTGGGCGGCGGTGGCGAGGGCAAGCGCGAGCCCGCCGGCCAGGGCGTTCAGAAGCGGTCTGGTCATGTCGGTGGTCCCGTTGTGCTGTCCGGACGTTTGCCGGAGGAATGAACGCGGCCGGGCCCCAATCGGGGCCCGGCCTTCCTTGGTGTGGACATCAGTTGCCGGTGGGCAACCCGATGCTGAAGCCATCCTTCTCCAGCTGTTCGCGGACGTACTGAAAGCGCTGATATCCGCTCAGGGTGATCGGACCGGTGTAGGTCTCGCTCTGCAGCTTGCGCGGCGGATAGTCGATGTAGGACTTCATCAGCTTGGTGACCGCCTCGTTGGCCGGCACAACCGCCCAGGTGCTCTCGGTGAAGGTGGTCATGAAGATGTCATAGCGCTCTTGCGGATCGTCCAGCAGGTTGAACACCTGCGGCACCGTGGCCACGTATTTCTCCGGGCCCTTCCAGCCGAGGTTGGTGTCGACCGCAAGGCCGCCGGTGGACGCGCCGTCGTCGCCGCGAATGTTGAACTGGTACTTGAAGTTGCCGACACGCACCGCGCCCGGCGTCAGTTCGTTCTCGGTGAAGTAGAACCACTCGTTGCGGTCCGACTTGCCGGCGCCCGTCCAGACCGCGGTCATGTCGTGGCTGTCGAAGACGATCGGCTCGCCGTCGCGGTCCTCGGTCGGCAGGTCCTGGCCCGCCAGCGCCGCGAAGGTCGCCATCAGGTCCAGGCCGCCGAGGATGTCGTCGCTTTTGGAGCCCGGCGCCACCTTGCCCGGCCAGCGCACCATGCTCGGCACCCGGCTGCCGCCCTCGCGGTCGGTGCCCTTGGTGCTGCGGAAGGGCGTGTAGCCGCTGTCCGGGTAGACGTCCTGCCAGGCGCCGTTGTCGACGGTGTAGAAGACCACGGTGTTGTCGGCCAGACCCAGTTCGTCAAGCTTGCTCAGGACGTTGCCGACGCGTGCGTCGAGTTCCACGACCGCGTCCGCATAGGGCGATTTCGAGATCGACTTGCCTTCGAAATCGGGGTGCGGCAGGTTCGGCTGGTGGTTCTTCATGAAGTTTACGTTGATGAAGAACGGCGTGTCGGGGGTCTTGGCGGCGTCTTCGAGAAACTCGATGGCGGCCTTCTCGACATAGGCGTCGAGATACTTGATCCCGACCTTGCCGTCATCCGGCGTGTCGGCGTCTCCGATCACCTTGAAGTCCTCGGTCGCCGTCTCGCCGGCGTTGCCCGAAAGCGATCCCTTGGTGATCTTGGTAAACTCCTCGCGGAGCTCGTCGCTCATGTTCTTGTGCCATGCCGGATCGGGATAGGTGTAGGCGTTCAGGTGATAGAGGAACGCGTATTTCATCTGGTCGTAGCCCTGGGCGTTCGGCAGCGCGTAGTCGCTCTCGCCCAGGTGCCACTTGCCGGTGAAATAGGTGTTGTAGCCGGCTTCCTTCAGCACTGAGGCCAGCGTCCATTCCGCCTCCGGCAGGCCGCCGCCCTGGCCCTGGAAGGCCACGGTGGTCATGCCGGAGCGGTTCGGGTTGCGCCCGGTCTGGATCGCGGCCCGGCCCGGCGTGCAGGAGGGCTGGCCGTAGAAGTTGGTGAAGAACATGCCTTCTTCGGCAAGCTGGTCGAAGTTCGGCGTCGGCATGCCGCGGGCGCCGCCGCCAAGATAGGGTCCGAGGTCGCCCCAGCCGGTATCGTCCGAGACGATCAGCAGGATGTTCGGCTTGCTGCCGGCGGCCTGGCTGTCCTGGGCCAGGGCCGGCGCGGCGGCGAGGCCGCCGACGGTCAGCGCGAGGCCGAGCGTTGCCGCCAGGCTCGCCATTCGGGTTTCGCGTTTGGGGACGTGCATGTGATGTCTCTCCTTGTTGCGGGTTCGGATAGACCCCGTTGTTGCAATGGACCGGCCCGGTTGGGGCCGGGGTCGTCATCTGGGCGTCACACCGGCTTCGATCTCGGATTCGAGTTCGCGCACCAGCCTCTCGTAGTCCGCCACCCGCTCGGACATGGTCAGGTCGATCCCGCGCCACCGGGTCAGCGCACAGCGCGCCTCGTGGTAATCCGCGACGACCTCGCGAAAGCCCGGGTCGATCGCGCAGCGCCGCCGGACCTTGAGCAGGTGCTCCGGCCAGCGTTCCGCGATCAGGGACCAGGTATCCATGCACACCCCTCCTTTCTGCGCACCGGGTCGCGCTCTTGCGTCCACCCGTCGCCTGCCTGCCGGAACCTGCTGCAATCCTACCGCAGCGCGTGGCCGCGCAGGGAGTGCGCACATGTTCGAACCCCTGCGAACCCATAGCGCAACGCATTGCAGCGGCGGGCGATTCCTGTTTCAACCGGGGGCAATGTGGCTATACTGCGCCCCGCAGGCCGGCACTGGTGGCGGGCGTGAGCGGAACAAGGAATGGAACGGCATCGCAGATGACCCCCGCGTCCCAGGCCCCGCTTCCCCCGCGCAAGGCGCCACCGTCGGAAGCGGAGGTGCGGGCCGCGCTCGACCGGATGGCGTCCGATCCCGAATTCGGGGCGAGCGAGCGGCGCCTGGCCTTCCTGCGCTTCGTGGTCGAGGAAACTCTTGCCGGGCGGGCCCATCAGCTGAAGGGTTTCACCATCGCCAACGCCGTCTATGGCCGCGACGAAAGCTTCGATTCCCGGACCGACCCGGTGGTGCGGCTCGAGGCGCGGCGCCTGCGCCAGGATCTCGACAGCTACTATGTCGGGCCCGGCGCCGGGGATCCGGTCCGGATCGCGATCCCGAAGGGCGGCTATGCGCCGGTCTTCGAAGCGCGCGCCGAACCGCTGCCGATTGCCGCCCCGCCCGAGGCGGGCGCCGACGGGATCGATCCGACCCCGGCGCCGGCGGCGCGCCGTTGGCCCGCGGTGCTTGTCGCCGTCCTGGCACTGGCCGCGCTCGGTCTTCTCTGGGCGCTCTGGTCCGGCGCTCCCCGGACCGACCGGCCCGCCACGGCGGCCCTGCCCAAGCTCGCCATCCTGCCCTTCGAGGCGCTCGATCTTTCGGAAACGACGGGCACCCTGTCGGCCGGGCTCGGCTCGGAACTGATCCAGGACCTGCGCGGGTTCGAGACCGTGCGCCTCTATGCGCCGCGGTCCGCCGAGGGGCTGACCGAGACGCTCGCGGGCGCCGGTGAGCCGCGCGTTCCGGCCTATGTGGTGACCGGCAAGGTGCTGACCGAGGGCAGCCGCGCCTCGGTCCTGGTACAGCTCCTGGCCCTCCAGACCGGCGAGGTGGTGTGGAGCAACCGCTTCGATCTGGCGCTCGATGTCGCCTCGATCATCGACGTTCGCGACCGGGTGACAGCCGAGGTGGCGGCGGCGATCGGCCAATCCTACGGCCCGCTGGCGGCAGACATCCGGCACCGCACGCGCGAAGCGCCGCCCCCGAGCCTCGAGAGCTATCTCTGCGTGCTGCAGGCCTATGGCTATCGGCGCTCGTTCGAACCGGAGGATTTCGCGCAGGCGCTGGCCTGCCTGGAGGCCGCCGTGACCCGGACCCCCAGCTACGCCTCGGCCTGGGCGATGCTGGGCTGGCTGCATCTGGATGCCGGCCGCTTCCAGTTCGTGCCGCCCGGTGAGGTTGCGGATGAATACACGGCCGCTCTGGCCGCTGCCGAGCGCGCCCACGCGCTCGATACCGAGAACCTCCAGGCATTGCAGGCGCTGGCCTCGATCCACCACTACCTGGGGAATTACGCGCTAAGCGAGCGCTTCGGCCGGATGGCGCTGGCGCGCGCGCCGCACGATCCCGAGACGCTGGCACAGGTCGGCTGGCGGCTGGCGGTGCGCGGCAATTTCGACGAGGGCGCGCCCCTGATGCAGCGGGCGATCGACCGCACCATCGACCCGCCCGGTTGGTATTATCATCTCCCCTCCATGGACGCCTTCATCGGGGGAGACACCCGCAGCGCTCTGGAGATGGCCGAGCGCGCCGCGGCGAAGGGGACCCAGTACAGCCAGTTCCTGATCGCGGTTTCGGCGGCGGCGCTCGGCGATACCGAGCGGACGCGCGCGGCGCTCGTCGCCATGGCCGCGATCCCCGAGCTCGCCGATCCGGCCGCCTTCATGCGCAGCCATGGCGCCACGGACGAGATCGTCGATACCATGATGGAAGGCTATACCGAGGCCAGGAGCCTTGCGCCCGACATGTCGCCGGAGACGGAACCGGAACAACGGTGAGATCTCACCTTGGATGGATCAGCCGCTCTGGCGGCGGCGATCCAGGTGGGATTCTTCTTGTATCCACCTCGTCGGATGGTGCGCGCTTTGGCAATGAGGGCGACAGAGCTTTCGGCAGCGGGTGATGGACCCCCAACTCGCGCCGTTTGCGCCAGCCGTAGTTGTCCATAGACACCATGTTGTTGAAGGGCAAGGTGTCGAGCGCCTGCGCTCCCGCGGTTGCGGTGCGAAGAGCTTTGGTCTGGCCGACAAGATGCACGGGCCCATGTCGACAGGTTTCCCAGACAGGGCGATGGCAATGCCGTCGCCCTGCCGGTTCCGGGCAGGGCACCTCATCCGAGCGTGGGGTCGTTCAGAGTGGCCCCAAGAGGATCGGCCACCACTTCCAGCCGGCGTATTTGTCGCCGGTCTGTTCGATATGGATGTAGCGGCTCAGGCTCCCGTCGGGAGCGTGTCCGGTGTATTTCAGTATGATATCGCGCGAGCCGTTGCCCAGGCCGATTTCGAAGAGCCGGGAGATCGCCTCATGGCGCAGGTCGTGGAAATGCAGGTCCTTGATTTCCAGGATCTGGCAGGCCTCCGTAAACAGGCGGCTGATGGTATCCGGGTTGTACGGAAATATGCGATCGGTATTGCGCGGCATCGATTCGATCAGCACCTTGCCTTCATCGGTGACCCAGACCTCGACATCGTTGCCTGCTGTCTGCCGGGGGTGTTTCATGTTCCGGATCCGCAACCGATTGCGCTCGCCGTCGTAATCCACCCGGTCACGTCCGTCAAGCTGGT
>JAGRMU010000264.1:3256-36908 GCA_020441165.1 Sedimentitalea sp. | reverse complement strand
CCCGAGGCACGTGCGATCGCCAGATCGGCCGGGCGGTCCACGAAATGCGCCAGGACCGGGTTCAGGATCACCTCGGCCCCCATCGAGGTCAGCGTGCGGGTGACCTCGGGGAACCAGAGGTCATAGCAGATCGACAGGCCGAACCGGCCGATATTCGGGACGTCGAAGACGCAGAATTCGTCGCCGGGGGTGACGCCGGTCTCGTAGGGGGTAAAGGGGAACATCTTGCGATAGCGCGCGATGATCTCGCCCTCGGGGTTCAGCACTGGCGCCGTGTTGTAGATCGCGCCGTCCCGCTTCTCGAAATAGGAGCCCGGAACCAGCCAGAGCTTGTGCTTTTGCGCCAGCCTGGCGAAGGCCTGCTCGTTCGAGCCGCCCATCGGCTGCGCGGACGCAAGGTTGGGGCCCTCTGCCGCCAGCTCGCTGAACATCACCATCTCGACCCAGGGGTAGAGATACATCAGCAGGTCCAGCCGATGCTCCATCTCGGCAAGGTTGTTGCGCATGCCGATCTGCATCTGGATGCCGGCAATGGCAAAATGTGTCATGAAAGGTCTCCTGTCTCGGTCCTGCTGTCCGGCAGGGGGTTTATATTCGTCCAGCCGTCGAACGCGGACTGCGTGTTGCGCGCGGCAAAGGCCTGCAGGCGGCGGGTCTCGTCGTCGAGAAGATGCGCCGGCGCTCCGGCGCGGCCGACCGATCCGTCGGCCCGGAAGGTCACGTTGATGTCGCGAGGTACGAAATCGTCGAACCGCCAGACATGTCGCTCTCCGTCCGACCAGATCAGCGCGACGCTGCCCTCGGCGGGGCGATAGAGCGCCGTATAGACGGTGCCGAACCCCTTGTCATAGCCGGTGGTGAAGAGCGGCGCCTTCAGAAAGGCTTGCGCCATCGCATCGCCATCCAGATCGCCGCCCTCCAGCAGGTTCGCCAGATGCTGGCCACGCTCGACGGTGCCGGTCAGGCGGCCATGGCGCGGCCATTCCACCCCCAGCTGGTGATTGGTGGCCCAGCGGTCGGTGCGCCGGATTGGCGGCCGGTCGGGGGCGAGCATCAGGTTTTCCACCTGCCCGGCGCGATCGATCGCGGTCACGTTGTAGGACATATGGCAGGGAATTTCGCGCAGCGCGGCCAGCGCGTCCTGGGTATCGCGGCAGGTTTCCAGTACATAGCGCATGATCAGCGGGATGCCGAAGCCCTGGCCACGCTCGATCCGGCCGCCGAATGTCAGCGACAGCGCCAGCCCCGAGTCGTTCATGCCGTCGGAAAGACCGGCCATGCCCTCGACCATGCCGATCACGTCATAGCCGCGCCAGGATGTGCGCAGCAGCGTGGCCTCGTTCAGCAGCGGATCGAGATCGTAGTTGCGGATGAGCCACGGCCCCTGCGCATCGACACCGGCCGCCTGGCTGCAATTCACCAGATAGCGCGGCGGCGTCCAGAAGGACAGGAACCGGGCGATATCCTCATCCCCGCCAACGGAGGACACCCAGGCGTTCCAGCTGTGCTCCATCCCCGGCATGAAGTCGCGCAGCATCCGGTGGCATTTCGCGACCGGCGCGGGATTGTCGCCCAACCGGCGCAGATACCACGCCTTCCAGCCGGGCCAGCCATGATCGAAGACCTGTTTCCACACGTCTCCGATCGCGGTTTCGGTCAGGCTTCGAAAACTGAGCTCGATGGGCGTCAACACAAATCCCCGGATGGCGGGTTCACGGTCCATTGCGTGCAGCCGCAATCAACACTATGAAGCATAGTGTCTGAAGAGTTGGGGCCGAAACCCGTCCTTGTCAAGTGATCTTCGGTGACCGAGAAACGACCATGACCGAGAGACACCTGCCCAGCCGCACCATCCGGCAAACCGAGATCCAGCAATTGGCCGCCGACCGGTTGATCCAGGATTACCCTGTCGCCGTGCGCTCGCCGCGCGAGGTGGTGGGCGGCGGCTTTGCCGATCTCTCACGCAATCCCAACACATGGACCGTCTATTTCAAGACCGGCGGCGAATGGGCGCAGGTGCTCAGCGCGCGGGGGCTGCGGCGCGAATGGTCCAGCCTCGACCGGCTCGAGGTCTGGCTGCGCTCGATGTCGTTCCGCTTCTTCTGGGTCCGCAACGATCTCGATCCGGTCGAGGACCCGAATGAAGGCCCGATGGGCGGGCCGAACCTGAAGTAGGGCGCGCCCGCTTATCAGAACCACTTGCCTTCGGAGATGTCGTCGGGAATCTCGGGATGCTCGTTCGGCTCGATGGGCACGGTGTGGAACTGCGCCTTGATGCCGGCGTTCCAGTCGCGCGCGCGCTTGAGCAATTCGCGCTGATCGCTCTGCATCCGGCCGCGGGCCAGCAGGCAGCCCAGATCGGCGCCGTGATAGGTGTATTCCCCCACCCCGTAGACCCGCAGATAGAAGGCTTCGTCCTCGCCCCCGATCGAGGTGATGTTCAGCGCCGGGCGCACGAATTCCACCTCGTCATCCTCATTCAGGCGCCAGATGCCCGATTGCGGTGCGCGGGTGATCAGCCCGACCTCGTCGCGGGTATCCTTGAAGATCAGTTGCGTCCAGTGGTCGTAATCCTTCCAGCGCGCCTGGATCTCTTCGGGGTCGACCTCGTAGTCGACATCCATGAATTCCAGCAGATGGAACAGGAAGGACGGGCAGCCGCCATAGGTCGAGGTGATCAGGAAGGACGGCGGGGTGGCGCCGGACACGCGCGGATTGAGCTCGCCCAGATAGACCTCGTTGGTATCGGTATCGAGCAGGAAATCGACGCAGAAGACGCCCTTGTACCCCTCCTGGTAAAGCCGGTCGCCGAACTTGCGCGTCATCTCGCGCACCTTTTCGGGCACTCCCTCGGGAAGGATGGTGGGCGAAATGTCGTTGCCGCACCAGCCGCCCTTGTAGGGGGTGATTTCCTCGAAGCCGGTGATGTCGGTCATCACCGGGCCGACCAGCGTGCCCACCCGGGTCGCCACGCCCTCGACGGTGCCGGGCAAGTGATTGAGTCGCTTCATCACCTTCAGCTGCTGATCGACGATCTTGGCCTTGTAGCGGTCCCAGTCCGCCTCGGACTTGATGAAGAAGGTCGTCCGGCCGCTGTCGCCATAGGGCGTCTGCACCACCAGATCCGAGCCCAGCCCGGCGCCCTCGGCAAGCGCGGTCAACTCGGCATAACTGCTGGCCTCGCCCAGCACGTTGGGCGCGCTCGGAACCCCCGCCTCGTTGCCGAGCCGCGTCGTTTCGATCTTGCTGTCCAGCCGATTGCGCAGCGCCGCCGGAGGCAGGGCGATGTCGAGGTCGATCTTGCCGCACAGCCGTTCGGTTTCCTCGTCCAGCATGACGAAGATCGCCTTGCCGGGCCGGCGCGATCTGGCCAGCGCGCGGAACTGCTTGTGCGAGACCAGGTAATTCGCCACGTCCTCCATCGACTGGAATTCCGGCGCCCCGCCCGGAGGCGGGCAGAACACGCGCCGGTGTGCGCCGTCGAAGATGTCGAAATAGTTGACGTAGATCAGGTTGCCGACCCACTGGTCCAGCCCCAGCAGGCTGAAGGGCGTCGGGGTGATGATGTAGATCGGTGTCTTGTTCCGACGCAGGAACAGGAAAATATCCGTCAGACCCTTCAGCTTTTCTTGCTTTGCCATTCTTCGTCTCCCCCGTTTCTGTTCCAGCGTCGCCTGCCATGTGCGCCAGGCACGTTTCGTCCTCAAGCGACAGCGGTTGAAGCCCAGTCTAAGGTGCCGCCGGCGCCGTCTGCGGCTGAATTTCCTGTCACGCATGTGTCGGCGTCTTTCGCCCTCGCCGAGTCCTCTGCGAAAACCCATCGTGGCGCGCATCCGGTGCAAAAGCAACGCTGCAAACGCTGAACGCTGCAACACAGATATTTGCGACAGAACCCTTGCAATGGTGGCCAGAACCCTGGTCTGCGAGCGTGTCGATGCGCAGCTGTTCGCGCTCAGCTATGATTTCGTCGGCGGTCTGGCCGAAACCATCGCCCTGATCTGGCCGCCGGCCGGAGCGCCCTCGGAGGTCTCGCTGCCGGTCCTGGTGCAGGAGCTGCGCGACACCGGCAAAGCCGAGCTGCCCGCGCGGATCGCGATGCGGCTCGACGCGATGCCGGCCTCCGAGCGCTACGCCTATCTCAAGCTCGCGACCGGCGGGCTGCGCTTCGGCGTCTCGGCCCGGCTGGCGCGCCTGGCGCTGGCCGAATACGGCGGTCTGCCGCTCGCCGAGGTCGAGGAAATCTGGCACGGGCTGGAGTGAGCTGCCAAAGACGCGCCGCTTCCGCCTCGGGCGCCTCGGGCGGGGCAGTCGATGGTTCCGCCTCAGCGACCAATCGGTCTTTCCGGACGGCCGCCCAAACGCCCGCGCCAACCTGAAGGCGCTCCAGACGACAATGACCGCCGGTCCTCTTGGCACGTACACGCAACACTTGACGGGTTTGTCGGCGAACTGCGGAGGTGACGTGACGGTCCAATCCGGAACACGCCCCGCGGCAGCTGATGCAGGGCGCGCAGCTCGAGCGCCGACATCGTCGATCTTGCGGAGTGACTGGCGACGGAAGGAAGCCCCGCTTGCAGGATCGGCCAGCCTCACCCACGCTTGGCATGGGCATCCTGTTCGAGCTCGGTGCGGATCTGGATCCAGGTCAGCACGGTGAAGAACACAGTCCCGCCCAGGATGTTGCCCAGAAACGCCGGCAGCACGAAACCGAACGCCGCCCGGCCGAGACCGAGATCGCCCGAAAACACGATCGCCGCGGCCTCGGTGGTGCCGGCGACGACATGCGAGAAATCGGCCAGCGCGATCAGGTAGGTGATCACGACGATCAGCGCGGGGCGCGATTCCGCGGCATTCGGCATCACCCAGACCAGCGCCGCGATCAGCCATCCCGCGCCGATCCCGCGCAGCAGGGTTTCGCCCCAGGGATAGGAGGTCGCGTGCAGCGAAAGATCGCGGATCGCCAGCCAGATCTCGGGCTGCAGACCGGAGGTGACATGTAGCCAGAACCCGAAGATCGAGGCGCCGACGAGGTTCGAGAGCAGCACCAGCGTCCACAGACGGCAAAGCTGATAGAGCACCTTGCCGCTGGGCTCGTCCAGCGCCGGGCAGACGGCGAATCTGGAGGGCGAGACGGTGCAGACCGATCTCGAGGGTGAACAGACCGTGCCACACCGCCATCATTGACCGGCAAGCCACCCCGATCATTCCAATCCGCAAAAACGGGCGGTTGTGGAAGGAGAACTGCCCGGCAGCGAGGTCTCGAAACGAGACGCTGTGCGCCACCCGACATTACGGCGGGGCGTTCTGGAAGCGATGGACCGGATACCACGCCCGCAGCCGGATCGAGGCCAAGATGCGCTGCCTGAAATCCTTCGGCGAGCGCATCATGGCGAGAGACCCCGACCGCCAGACCGCCGAAATCCACATCCGCATCGCCCTCATGAACCGCTTCAACGCCCTCGGCACCGCCGTGATCGTCCGCGTGGCCTGACGTCAGCCGGGTAAGGGGCAGTCACGCCTCAGGCCGGGGTAATGCAACAACGCCCCGCCCACGCGGGGATGAACCGTTTCATGAATTCGGGACGGTCGACATGCCGGCGCGTTCCCCGCGGAGAGTCAACCCAGGCTTGGCTGGCAGCACAGGTGCGCTTTTCGAGGGCTTGGCGCGCAGGGGCGATGCATCGATGTGGGTGAGACCGCGCGGCACGATGTAACGCTGACTGCAATGGCCACGTCCTGCACCTGAGAGCGTCATCAGAAGCCGCTGATTGCCGGTAGCCAGGTCGAAAGGATCGGCAGGAAGGTCAGCAGCAGAAGCACCGCGATGCTGGCCAGAAAGAACGGCGGCAATTCGCGGATCAGCGCTGCGGGCGGAAGATTCGCCGCCCCCGAGACCACGAAGATCAGCGCCCCCACCGGCGGCGTGGTCAGGCCCAGCGTCAGGTTGACGATGACCACGATCGCGAAATGGTTGGGATCGATCCCCAGAGAATGGCTGATCGGGGCCAGGATCGGAACCAGGATCATCACCCCCGGCAACGGGTCCATGAACAGGCCGAAGACCAGCAGCAGCAGATTGACCGCCAGCAGGAACAGCACCGGGCTGAGGTTCCAGCCGATGATCATCGCGGCCAGATCCTGCGGGATGCCCTCGATGATCAGCACCCAGGCAAAGGCCCGCGCCGCGCCCAGGATCAGCAGAACCGCCGAACTGATCAGTGCCGCCCGCAGGAAGATGTCGGGCAGATCGCGCAGCCGCAGCGAGCGATAGAGGAACATGCCGCAGATCAGGGCATAGAAGACCGCGATCACCGAGGCCTCGGTGGGCGTGAAGATGCCGAACCTGATCCCTCCCACCACCAGCACGATCAGCATCAGCGCCGGCAGCGCCATGGCGGTGGTGCGCAGCATCTCGGCCGGCCCGGGCCGCGCCCCCGCGCCGCGATAGCCGCGCCGCCGCGCGATGACTGCGTTGGTGGCCAGCATCGCCAGGGTGATCAGCAGCCCCGGCACGATGCCGGCCATGAACAGCGAGCCGACCGAGACCTGCTGGTCCTGCATGGCATAGATGATCATGGTGATCGAGGGTGGAATGATCGGACCGACGACGGCGCTGGAAATGGTCAGAGCCCCGGCATAGGCGCGCCCATAGCCGCCCTTCTCCATCATCCGGATCATCATCGCGCCGGGACCCGCGGCATCGGCCAGCGCCGAGCCGGAAATCCCCGCGAACAGCGTCGAGGAGATCACGTTGGCATGGCCCAGCCCGCCGCGCAGATGGCCGACGAACTGCGCCGCGAAGCGCAGCAGATGATGGGTGATGGCGCCGCCGGTCATCAGCTCGGCCGCGAGGATGAAGAACGGCACCGCCAGCAGCGGAAAGCTGTCGAGCCCGGCGAACATCTCCTTGACGACGACGATATCGGGATAATCGCTGGCCAGGGCCAGTGCCAGAAATGCCGCGATCGCCATGGCGAAGGCCACCGGCAGACCCAGCGCCATCAGCACGAAGAGGGCGGGAAAGAGGATCTCAGCCACGCGCCGCCCCCGGCGCCCGCCCGGTATCGTTGCCGGGCGCGTCGCGATAGCGCCCCGAGCGCACGAAATCGCGCGCGATCAGCAGCAAATGCACTCCCAGCAGGGCGAAACCGATGGGCATGGCGGCATAGATGTAGATGAAGGGCAGCCGCAGCGCCGGCGATTTCTGATATTGCATCCGGGTCATGTAGTCCTGCCCGGTGACGATCATGAAGACGAAGAACGCCAGCAGCATCGCCACCAGCGCGATCCGCAGCGCGACCTGCGCCCGCCCCGGCAGCACGTCCTGCAGGTTGCTGATCGCGACATGGCCGCCCCGGCGTAGCGCCAGGCCGGCGCCGAGGAAGGTCATCCAGATCATCAGATAGCGGGCGACCTCATCCGCCCAGGGCAGGGAATGGCCGGTCGCATAGCGCAGCGCGACATTGCTGCCCACCACAAGCACCATGCCCGCCAGCGCTACGATCACCGCCCAGGCGTTCAGGGCGACGAATGCCTGTTCGAGCCTGCGCATGACGGCCGGTCCCCCGGGTTCGCGAGGCGATGGGGCGGCACCCTGGCCGCCCCGGCGCGGTCTCACTCGGTGGCAATGATGCTGTCGATCAGCGCCTTGTCATACTGCTCGTAATAGCTCTCATAGGCGGGCTGGACGGCCTCCTGGAAGGCGACCTTCTGCTCGGCGCTCAGCGCGGCCACGTCCATGCCGCGCTCCTTCAGCGTCGCGACGCCATCCTCCTCGACATCGTCGACGAAGCCGCGCATCGCCACCACCGCCTCGGCCGCGCCCTTCTCGAAGGCGGCCTTGTCCGCGTCGCTCAGGCCCTCCCAGAAGGATTTCGAGACCAGCAGCATGGCCGGCGAATAGACATGACCCGAGAGCGTGAGGTATTTCTGCACCTCGTCCAGCTTGACCGAGACGATCACCGAGAGCGGGTTCTCCTGCCCGTCGATCACGCCCTGCTGCAGCGAGGAGATCACCTCGGGCCAGGCCATTGGGGTCGGCGCCGCGCCGAGGGTCTCGAAGGCCTTCAGATGCACCGGGTTCTCCATGGTGCGGATCTTCAGCCCCTCGACATCGCCGGGGGACGCGATCTGGTTGCGGTTGTTGGTGATGTGGCGAAAGCCCTGCTCGCCCCAGGCCAGGGCATGCAGGCCGACATCGTCGAACTTGACCAGGATCTCCTCGCCGATGGGCCCGTCCAGAACCGCGCGCGCATGTCCCAGATCGCGGAACAGGAAGGGGATGTCGAAGACGCCGGTCTCGGGCACGAAGTTGCTCAGCGTGCCCGAGGAGACGATGGTCGCCTCGATGGTGCCGATCTGCAGGCCCTCGATCACCTCGCGCTCGCCGCCCAGGCCGGACGAGGGGAAATGCTTGAACTCGAACGCGCCGCCGGTCTCGGCCTCGACGACCTCCTCCCACTTGGCCGCAGCCACGCCGTAATGGGACTCGGGGGCCAGCGCATAGCCGATCTTGACCTCGGTCTGGGCCAGGGCCGCGGTCGCGCCAAGGCCCAGACCGGCCAGCGTCGCGGCGCCGCAGAGCAGGGAGGATGAAAGCAGTTTCGACATGACGGTTTCCTTTTGATATGCAGGCATGCCGAATTGCTAGCCGCCCAGATGCCGACTGGCAAGCGCGGGACCTTCCTGAAGCGCATTGACGGAAATGTCCGGAAGGCAATTGACCTTTCCGAGGTGACGTCGCGGACCGTTGCATCCGCCGGCACGCGAGCCGAGCGGCAGCGCGCCACAGGCCATCGACGTGGCGATCCGCAATCGCGGTCCGCTTGGCATGACGCCCGTGCCGCGGCCTTGCCGACCCCGCATCGATTCACTGTGCCCAGGGCACGATCAAAGCCGCCTCCGGTTCGCTGTCAATCCGGTTCCGTCACGGGTCACCGCGCCGCGATCGAGCCGACACCGGCGCGTCAATTGGATAGCGCGATTAAACCTTGCCCGAATACTGGTTTCATGGCACCCCACTGCCCAAACAAGAACCGGAAGCGGTAGGGGGAGGGCTGCACATGCGTGCCATGGCCATGGCAATGCGGGCGATCTGCGCGATCAACTGGCTGGTCGGCCAGGTGTTCTCGTGGCTGGCGCTCGGGGTCGTGGCCGTCTGCTTCACAGTCGTCGTGCAGCGCTATGTCTTCGCGATCAGCTATGTCTGGATGCAGGATCTCTACATCTGGCTCAGCGGCGCGATGTTCACCGCGGTCGCCGGCTTCGCGCTGCTGCGCGACGATCACGTGCGGGTGGACATCTTCTACCGGCCGGCGGGCGCCCGCCACAAGGCGATCGTCGATCTGATCGGCACGGTGCTGTTCCTGCTGCCATTCTGTGCGGTGGTCTACATCTATTCCATGCCCTTCGTGCAGCGCGCCTGGACCTATCACGAGGCCTCGGCCAATGTCGGCGGGATGCCGGGGCTGTTCATCCTCAAGTCCTTCATCATCGCCTTCGCGGGGCTGCTGGCGCTGCAGGGGGTGGCGATGATGCTGCGCTCGATCCTGGTCCTCAAGGGGCGCGAGGATCTGGTGCCCGAGTATTTTCGCTATCCGGTTCCGCATGTGCCGCAGGCGCTGCCCGAAGGGCCGCTTTGATGGATCCGGTGATGATCGGAGAGCTCCTCTCGGGGCTCATGTTCTTCGGGATCATCGGCTTTCTGCTTCTGGGCTTTCCGGTCGCCTTCAGTCTGGCCGGCGTGTCGCTGCTGTTCGGTGCGGTCGGCTGGAGCCTCGGCGTCTTCGACCCCAGCAATTTCGGCTCGCTGCCCAACCGCTATATCGGCTTCATGACCAACGAGGTGCTGGTCGCGGTGCCGCTCTTCATCTTCATGGGGGTGATGCTGGAACGCTCGGACATCGCCGAGAAACTGCTGCTGACCATGGGCCGGCTGTTCGGCAACCTGCGTGGCGGGTTGGGACTGTCGGTGATCATCGTCGGGGCGATGCTGGCGGCCTCGACCGGGGTGGTCGGCGCGACCGTCGTCACCATGGGGCTGATCTCGCTGCCGGCGATGCTGAACGCCGGCTACAGCCCGAAACTGGCGACCGGCGTGATCTGCGCCAGCGGCACGCTGGGCCAGATCATCCCGCCGTCGACCGTGCTGATCTTCATGGGCGACATGCTGTCGGGCATCAACAGCCAGGTGCAGATGGCCAAGGGCAATTTCGCGCCGGTGCCGGTGTCGGTGGGGGACCTCTTCGCGGGTGCGCTGCTGCCCGGCATCCTGCTGGTCGGGCTCTACATGCTCTGGGTGATCTTCAAGGCGGTGGCCGATCCGGCCTCCTGCCCGGCAACGCCGGTCCCGCCCGAGGAGAAGGCCGGTCTGTTCCGCGAGGTGATGGTGGCGCTGGTACCGCCCCTCCTGCTGATCCTGGCGGTCCTCGGCTCGATCCTCGGCGGCATCGCCACCCCGACCGAGGCGGCTTCGGTCGGGGCGGTCGGAGCGATGGTCCTGGCGGCGACGCGCTGGCGACTGTCCCTGAAAACGCTGCGCGAGACGGTGGTGGCGACGGCGACGATCACCTCGATGGTGTTCGTGATCCTGATGGGCGCGTCGGTGTTCTCGGTGGTGTTCCGCCTGATGGGCGGGGACAATCTGGTGCATGAATTCCTGTCCAACCTGCCCGGCGGCACGCTGGCCGCCGTGGCGGTGGTGATGGCGATCATGTTCCTGCTGGGCTTCATCCTGGACACGTTCGAGATCATCTTCATCGTGATCCCGATCACCGCGCCGATCCTGCTGGCGCTGGACGTGGACCCGGTCTGGCTGGGCGTGATCGTGGGGGTGAACCTGCAGACCTCGTTTCTGACGCCGCCTTTCGGCTTCGCATTGTTCTACCTGCGCGGGGTGGCGCCCGCGGACCTGCCGACCTCGGCGATCTACAAGGGCATCCTGCCCTTCGTGGTGTTGCAGGTCGTGGCCATCGCGATCCTCTTTGCCTTTCCGCAGATCGTTACCTGGCTGCCGCGGGCGATTGCCGGATAGCGGAGCCCCGGCCCGGCGGCGCATGAAAAGGGCCCGGTCCTGCGACCGGGCCCTTGCCGTGTCTGGGATGCGCTCAGAGTTCGAGGAACTTTTCGCGCGCGACCATGAAGGGCAGGTCGATCGTCTCGGTCCGCGAGCGCAGCAGGGCCAACGCTTCGATGAAGCTCTCGGTGGTCTTCTTGACCAGGGCATCGTCGCTGTTGCGCAGATCCGCGATCACCTCGGCCGATGCCACGGCGCCCGCCTGCATGATGTCCTCGGGGAAATCGCGCACGATCACACCGTGATCGTCGACAAGCGTCTTGAGCGCGCGCGGATCGTTGGCGAAGAAGTCGGCCGCGACCTGATCGTATTCGGCCTGCGCGACATCGCGGACGATCGCCTGCAGATCCGCGGGCAGGGCCTGGTATTTGGCCTTGTCGACCACGACCTCGGTTGCAAGGCCGGGTTCCACGAAACTCGGCATGTAGTAGTTCTTGGCGACCTGGTAGAAGCCGAGCGCCAGGTCATTGTAGGGACCGACGAATTCGGCGGCGTCCAGCGTGCCCGACTGCAGCGCCTGGAAGATCTCGCCTGCGGCCATGTTGGTGACCGTCGCGCCCAGCTTCTCCCAGACCCGCCCGCCGAGGCCGGGGGTGCGGAAGCGCAGGCCCTTGACCGAGTCGAGACTGGTCAGCTCGTCGCGGAACCAGCCGCCGGCCTGGGTGCCGGTGTTGCCCGACAGGAAGCCCTGCACGCCGAACTGGTCATAGATCTCGTCCCAGATCTCCTGACCGCCCATGTAGCGGACCCAGGCGCTCAGCTCGGAGGTGGTCATGCCGTAGGGCACGCCGGTAAAGAAAGACAGCGCGGTGGACTTGTTCTGCCAGTAATAGGCGGCGCCGTGGCTCATCTCGGCAGTGCCGTCGATCACCGCGTCGAGCGATTGCAGCGGCGGAACCAGTTCGCCGGCCGAAAACACCTGGATGGTCAGCCGGCCGCCGCTGGCGGCGGTGATCCGATCGGCCAGACGCTGCGCCCCGACGCCGAGCCCGGGGAAGTTCTTGGGCCAGGTGGTGACCATGCGCCAGGTTATGGTGTCCTGGGCAATGGCCGGCGCGGCCAGTGCAGACGCGGCGCCGGCAATGCCGGCTGTCTTGATGAACGAACGACGATCCATGAGAGTCTCCCTTTTGGTTTGTGGATCCGAACACGACCATGCCCGCGGCGCTTTTCAGGTCGCGGACGATTGCTGGCCAACATTGCTACAGCTTCGCGCGGGAATGTCCATCGGTCTCGACATGGGCGGAAAACCCGGCGCGGCGGTGGCACGCGGTGGCCGAAAATATGATGCTCACGCATATGTTTGCGGGCCGCTCTGTGCCGTCGGTCGCGCCGGATCGACCGGTCTTGACGGCCGGGTCGCGGCGCGGTCAGAAATCGTTCCGTGTCGCCGCCCGGCCCTTGCCTTCACGGCGAAGTTCGGTCAGCGTGCCGCGGCAGGAGGACGTCGGACGTGATCATTACCTTGATTGACCGCCTCAACGAGGCGGTCGGACGTGTCGTGTCGATCGTCGCCGTGATCTTCGCGGCCATCATCATCTACGACGTGTTCATGCGCTATGCGATGAACGCGCCGACCCGCTGGGCGTTTGACGTGACCAAGCAGCTTTACGGGTTCTACTTCGTCATGCTGGGCGGCTATGCGCTGCGGCACCAGGCACATGTGCGGGTCGACCTGCTGCTGGAGAAACTCGCGCCCGGCCCGCGCCGCTGGGTCGAGGCCTTGGGCTACGTGATCTTCTTCTTTCCCTTCGCCTGGGTTTTCCTGTCCTATTCCTGGGAATTTGCCACGCGGTCCTGGGCGCAGGGGGAAGCCACCTACGGATCGGTACAGCTGCCGGTCTACCCGCTGAAGATGGCGATGGCGGTGGCGGCGGCGCTGCTGTTGCTGCAGGGCATCGCCGAGTTCCTCAAGCTGGTGCTGAACCGTCCGCAGATGCCGCCGGAGCTGGCGGAATGAACCCGGAACTCATCGCGCTGAGCATGTTCGGCCTGTTGCTGCTGGGCCTGTTCATGGGGCATCCGCTGGCCTTCGTGCTCGGCGGTGCCGCCGTTCTGGGCACGCTGATCGCGGGCAAGCCGATGGTGCTGGGCATCGTCATCAACCGCATCTTCGGCGACGTGCTGGACAATTTCACCCTGATCGCGATCCCGCTCTTCATCCTGATGGCGCGGTTCCTGTCCGACAGCGGCGTCACCGACCGGATGTTCGAGTCGCTGCGCCTGCTGATGTCGAACGTGCGGGGCGGGCTGGCGCTGGCGGTGGTGTTCATCTCGATCCTGCTGGCCGCGACCACCGGCATCATCGGCGCGTCGATCACCGTGATGGGGGTGATGGCGCTGCGCCCGATGCTGCAATACGGCTACAGCCCGACCCTGACCACCGGTGTGATCGCGGCGTCGGGCTGTCTCGGCATCCTGATCCCGCCCTCGATCATGCTGATCCTCATGGCCTCCTATTCGCCGCTTTCGGTGGGCGAGCTTTTCGCCGGCGCGATGTTGCCGGGTGTCTTTCTGGGTCTGCTCTATGCTGTCTGGGTGGTGATCGTGTCCATCGTGCGACCCGACATGGCCCCGGCGGTCGAGCCTGACGAGAAGATCTCGCGCGGCGCACTGCTGCGCATGCTGGCGCTCGAGGCGGTGCCGCCGCTGGTGCTGATCCTGGGGATCCTCGGCTCGCTTCTGGCCGGGATCGCCACCGCTACCGAAGCCAGCGCCATCGGCGCGGCGCTGGCGCTGCTGATCGTGATCCTGCGCGGCAAGTTCACCTGGGCCAGTTTCTACGGCGCGATGCTGGAGACCGGGCGCACCTCGGCGATGATCCTGTTCATCGTGATCGGCGCGACCGCCTTCACCGGCGTGTTCAACATCACCGGGGGTCTGCGCGCCACCCAGGAGATCATCCGCAACCTCGACATGGCGCCGTGGCTTCTGATCGCGGTGATGATGCTGATCGTCTTCGTGCTCGGCGCCTTCCTGGACTGGACCGGGATCGTGCTGCTGTCCTTCCCGATCTTCCTGCCCATCGTGCAGGAGATGAACATCGATCTGCTGTGGTTCGTGGTTCTGATGTCGGTGGTGCTGCAGACCTCGTTCCTGACGCCGCCCTTCGGATACGCGCTGTTCTATCTGCGCGCCATCGCACCCCCCGAGGTCAAGACCGGCGATATCATCATCGGTGTCCTGCCCTTCATCGGGCTGATCCTGCTGATGTGCGTCGCCGTCGCCCTTTTCCCGCAGCTGGTCATGTGGCTGCCCGAAACGCTCTACAAGAATTAACCAAGGAGGATACGTCATGAGACTCAAGACAACCGCCGCGGCTGCCGTCGTCGCAGCCCTTGCCAGCCAGGTCGCTGCCCAGGAGAACTGGACGATGACCACCACCTGGCCCTCGTCGCTGGAGCTGATCGAGATCGACCGGCATTTCGTCGATCTGGCCAACAAGCTGACCGGCGATGCGCTGACCATAGAATTCTTCGAAGGTGGCGCGCTGGTGCCGGCGGGCGAGGTCTTCGGCGCCGTCGAATCCGGCACCATCCAGGCCGGCGGCGACTGGCCGGGCTACTGGGCGGGGCGCAACTCGGCCTTCTCGCCCCTGGCCACCACCGCGAGCCTCTTCAACGCGGTGGATTACGTCAACTGGATCGAACAGTGGGGCGGCGCCGATCTCTACAACGAGATCTACGGCAAGTTCGGCATGGTCTATCTCCCCTATGGCGTGACCAACAACGAGTCCGGCTTCCGCACCAACGAGAAGATCGAGAACCTCGAGGATCTGCAGGGCAAGCGCCTGCGCCTGTCCGGGCTCGAACAGGGGCGTCTGCTCGAGCAGCTCGGCGGCAGCCAGGTGTCGATGGCCGGCGGCGAGATCTATCAGGCGCTGGAGCGCGGCGTGATCGACGGCGCCGAATTCTCGACCCCCAACGTCGACTGGTCCGGCGGATTCCAGCAGGTCACCAAATACTGGGCAACGCCGGGCTGGCACCAGTCGGCGTCGCTGTTCGGCGTGATGATCAACAAGTCCGCCTGGGATGCGCTGTCGCCGGAAACCCAGGAGTCATTGAAGATCGCGGCCCAGGCCAACCTGATCTGGTCGCTGTCCTTCACCGAAAAGCGTGCCACGGAGGCCTATGCGAAGTTCAAGGAGGCGGTGGAGATCACCCGCTATGACGACGAGACGCTGGCCAGGATCCAGGAAATGGCGAATGCCGTGATCGAGCAGACTGCCTGCGAGAACCCCGATTCCGCCAAGGTCTATCTGAGTCAGCTCGAGTATCTCGCCGATTACGCCCAGTGGCGCGATGCCTCGGCGCCCTACAACCTCGGCCGCACGCCGAATGGACCGGATATCGAGAAGATCCGCGCCTGCACGCAGTAGCGAGCCTTGCCAGACAGAGAGCCGGGGTCCGCGCCCCGGCTCTCGCGCCAGAAGCAAGACGCACTTCCCGAACAAGGTTCAGATCGGTTTCGTCCACCACCAGACAAGCCGGCGCGCCTGACCGTGCGCGCTTGAGCGCCAGGTCTCCCGCCGGCGCGGCGCCAATCGGGGAATGACCGGCGGGCTTGCCCCATCTCGACCGTGAGGCTCTTCCCGAGACAAGCCCGTTCCGCGTCGGCAAGGACTTTTGCGCATCCGGATAATTCGATCTCCTCGTCTCGCGACGTCCTGTTCGTTTCCGGCCGCGCGTCTGGCAGCTTTGCCGTTTACAAAATCGCGCCACCTGATAGGCCTAGGGTCAAAGTCGTGCGACCCCAGAAGGGGGCAAGGCGGTATGGGGAGATCTGCGTCTCGTGGCGAATACCCTGCGGGTAGGTAACAGATGAGCGTTGCGCTTGAAGCGAAGGGCCTGACGAAGGAGTTCAAGGGCTTCGTTGCGGTCAACAATGTCGACCTGAAGGTCGAGCAAGGCGCGATCCATGCGCTGATCGGTCCCAACGGGGCCGGCAAGACCACCTGTTTCAACCTGCTGACCAAGTTCCTGCAGCCGACCCGGGGCACCATCATCTACAAGGGGCGCGACATCACCCGGCTGAAGCCGGCCGAGATCGCGCGGCTGGGGATGGTGCGCTCGTTCCAGATATCGGCGGTGTTCCCGGACCTGACGGTGCTGCAGAACGTGCGCGTCGCGCTGCAGCGCGCCCGCGGCGAAAGCTATGACTTCTGGCGCTCGGAGAGGATCCTCAGCCGCTACAACGCGCAGGCCGAGGCGCATATCGCCGATGTCGGCCTGGGCGAGTTCCTGCACCACCGGGCCGCCGAGCTGTCCTATGGCCGCAAACGGGCGCTGGAGATCGCCACCACCCTGGCGCTCGATCCCGAGATGCTGCTGCTGGACGAGCCGATGGCGGGCATGGCGCAGGAGGACGTGAGCCGGATCTCGGACCTGATCCGGCGCATCGCCCAGAACCGCACCATCCTGATGGTCGAGCACAACCTGTCGGTGGTCGCGGACCTGTCGGACCGGATCACCGTTCTGGCCCGCGGCGAGGTGCTGGCCGAGGGCGACTATGCGAGCGTGTCGAAATCCCCCGCCGTGATCGACGCCTATATCGGAGCGAGCCATGACTGACCCTGCAAGCCCGTCCGGGGAGGCGCTGCTGGTCGTTGCCGGGCTCGAGGGCTGGTACGGCGAGAGCCATGTTCTGCACGGCATCGATTTCGATGTGCGCGAGGGCGAGGTGGTCACGCTGCTGGGGCGCAACGGCGCCGGCAAGACATCGACCCTGCTGGCGATCATGGGCATCCTTTCCAAGCGCAAGGGCTCGGTCCGCTTCCGGGGGGACGAGACCATCGCCTTGCAGCCACGACAGATCGCGCGGCTGGGGATCGCGCTCTGCCCCGAGGAGCGCGGCATCTTCTCGTCGCTGAACGTCGAGGAAAACCTGATGCTGCCGCCGCAGATCCAGGAGGGCGGGCTGAGCGTCGAGCGCATCTTCGAGTTGTTCCCCAACCTCAAGGAGCGGCTGCGCAGCCAGGGCACCAAGCTGTCGGGCGGCGAGCAGCAGATGCTTGCCATCGCCCGGATCCTGCGCACCGGCGCCAAGATGCTGCTGCTGGATGAGCCCACCGAGGGGCTGGCGCCGGTGATCGTCCAGCAGATCGGCCACACCATCGAGGCGCTGAAGGCGGAAGGGTTCACCATCGTTCTGGTCGAGCAGAATTTCCGCTTTGCCGCCGCGGTGGCGGATCGGCACTATGTGGTGGATCAAGGCCGGGTGGTGGACATGATTCCCAATTCCGAGCTGGAGGCCAATATCGACAAGCTGCACGCCTATCTGGGCGTCTGATCGAAGTCATGGGCGCAACGGCGCCGAAATCAGGAGGAAAGACATGATCAAGAGACTTGCAACCTGCACCACGGCTCTGGCGCTGATCGCCGGCGCGCCGACGCTGGCGCTGGCCGACATCGACGTCAAGCTTGGGGTTCTGAACGACCGTTCGGGCGTCTATGCCGATATCGCCGGCGAGGGGTCGGTGATCGCCGCGCGCATGGCGGTCGAGGATTTCGATGCCGCGGGCAAGGGCCTGAACGTCGAGGTGATTTCCGCAGATCACCAGAACAAGCCGGACGTGGGATCGAACATCGTGCGGCAATGGCTCGACCAGGAAGGGGTCACCGCGATCGTCGACGTTCCGACATCCTCGGTGGCGCTGGCGGTGGCGCAGATCGTCGCCGATGCCAACAAGATCTTTCTCGCCTCCGGTCCCGGCTCGACCGCGTTGACTCGCGAGCAGTGCGCGCCGACCACGATCCACTGGACCTATGACACCGCCGCGCTCGCCAACGGTACCGGCAAGGCGGTCACCGATGCGGGCGGCAAGAAATGGTTCTTCCTCACCGCCGATTATGCCTTCGGTCACTCGCTCGAGGAGAACACCACGAAAGTGGTCGAGGCCAATGGCGGCGAGGTCGTCGGCAGCGTCAACGTTCCGTTCCCGGCGACCGATTTCTCGTCTTTCCTGCTGCAGGCCCAGGGCAGCGGCGCCGATGTCATCGGCCTGGCCAATGCCGGCGGCGACACGATCAACGCGATCAAGCAGGCGGCCGAGTTCGGCGTCACCCAGGCAGGGCAGAAGCTGGCCGGGTTACTGATCTTTATCAATGACGTGCATGCGCTGGGACCGCAGACGGCACAGGGTCTGCAACTGACCAGCGCCTTCTACTGGGACACCGACGACGCGACTCGCGCGTGGACGGAACGCTTCGAGAAGGAGCGCGGCGCCAAGCCGAGCATGATCACCGCCGGAGTCTATTCTTCGGTCCTGCACTACCTGGCCGCGGTCGAGGCCACCGGCAGCACCGATGGTGACAAGGTCGCGGCTTGGATGAAGGCCAACCCGTTCGAGGACGCGCTGCTTGGCAAGGGCTATGTCCGCGGTGACGGCCGCGGCATCCACGATATGTACCTTTACGAGGTGAAGAGTCCGGACGAGTCCACTGGCGAGTGGGATCTGTTCAAGAAGATCTCGACGATTCCGGGAGAAGAGGCGTTCCTGCCGATGCTGCCGGAATGCGATTTCACCAAGAGCTGATCTGAATGCGTCGGGCGGGCGAGTTCCCGCCCGCCCGACGGCACCTTCCCGGACCGGATAACCCGCATGTTCGAACTTCTCGGAATATCGCCGCAGGTCCTGATGGGGCAACTGTTTCTGGGCCTGATCAACGGATCGTTCTACGCCGTCCTATCGCTGGGCCTGGCGGTGATCTTCGGCCTGCTCAACATCATCAACTTCGCCCATGGCGCGCTCTACATGATGGGCGCATTCATCGGCTGGATGCTGCTGAACTATGCCGGGATCGGGTACTGGCCGGCACTGATCCTGTCGCCGCTGATCGTCGGCGGTTTCGGCATCCTTCTTGAACGCACGATGCTGTCGCGCCTTTACCATCTCGATCACCTTTACGGGCTGCTGCTGACCTTCGGTCTGGCGCTGATCATCCAGGGGCTGTTCCGCAACTATTACGGCATTTCGGGCATGTCCTATCAGATCCCGGCGGCGCTTTCGGGCGGGCAGAACCTGGGGTTCATGTTCCTGCCAAACTACCGCGCATGGGTGGTTCTGGCCTCGGTCGTGGTCTGTTTCGGCACCTGGTTCATGATCGAGAGGACCCGTCTGGGCGCCTATCTGCGCGCCGCCACCGAGAACCCGGTGCTGGTCGGTGCCTTCGGCATCAACGTGCCGCTGATGATCACGCTGACCTACGGTTTCGGGGTGGCGCTGGCGGCATTCGCCGGGGTGCTGGCGGCGCCGATCTATTCGGTCAACCCCAACATGGGCGCGGATCTGATCATCGTCGTCTTCGCGGTGGTGGTGATCGGCGGCATGGGTTCGATCATGGGCGCGATCCTGACCGGCTTCGGCCTCGGCCTCGTCGAGGGGCTGGCCCGGGTGTTCTATCCGGAGGGCTCGGCAGTGGTCATCTTCGTCATCATGGCGATCGTCTTGATGATCAAACCCGAAGGGCTGTTTGGAAGGGCTGTGTAATGGCGTTGACCGAGAACCAGGGCGACGAGCGCATCCATGTGCCGCCAAGTGCCGGCATGCCGGTCCTGCACAAGGTCATCTTTCTGGTGCTGCTGGCGTTCCTGATGGTGCTGCCGTTCATGGTCTACCCGGTCTTCGCCATGAAGGTGATGTGTTTCGCGCTGTTTGCGGCCGCCTTCAACCTGCTGCTGGGCTTTGGCGGGTTGCTGTCCTTCGGACATGCGGCGTTTTTCGGGACCGCCAGCTATGTCGCCGCCCATGCCGCCAAGGTCTGGGGGCTGACGCCGGAGCTGGCGGTGCTGGCCGGAACCGGCGCGGCGGCGCTGCTGGGCCTGGCGATCGGCGCGCTGGCGGTGCGCCGGCAGGGCATCTATTTCGCGATGGTCACGCTGGCCTTCGCGCAGATGGTCTATTTCTTCGCGCTGCAAACCGAGTTCACCGGCGGCGAAGATGGCATCCAGTCGGTGCCGCGCGGCGATCTGTTCGGGCTCATTTCGCTCCAGGACAATATCGCGCTCTATTTCTTCGTGCTGGCGGTGACCTTCGGCGGCGTCCTCTTCCTCTACCGGATCACCCATTCGCCCTTCGGGCAGGTCCTCAAGGCGATCCGCGAGAACGAGGCGCGGGCGATCTCGCTGGGCTACAACGTCAACCGCTACAAGCTTCTGGTGTTCGTTCTGTCCGCGACCTTTGCCGGTCTGGCCGGGGCGACGAAAAGCCAGGTGTTCCAGCTGGCCTCGCTGACCGATGTGCATTGGAGCATGTCCGGCGAGGTGGTGCTGATGACCTTGCTGGGCGGCATGGGCACCATCTTCGGCCCGCTGGTCGGCGCGGCGGTGATCGTGACGATGCAGAACTATCTGGCCACGTTCGGAGCCTGGGTGACGGTCATCCAGGGGGTGATCTTCGTGCTCAGCGTGCTGCTGTTCCGCGAGGGCATCGTCGGCGTGATCTCGCGCCGCTTCAAGCGGCCCCTCTGACGGCCGCAGGCGGACAGCGAAGCGCGGATCAGAACAGGTGGGAATCCTGAATCACGTCAGGGATGAAAGGGTGAGTGTGACCTGTCAGAAGCCCTTGTCTACCGCTCCGAGGAGAAATGCGTCTTCAGATAGGTCAGGATTTCATCTTTGGTTTCGTCGTCCGGCTCGTACATGCCCTGTTCTTTCACCATCCAGCTCCACAGGTAATCCCAGCGGGCATCGGTCAGCCTTTGCTGGCGGATGATCGCGGTCGAATGACAGGCGACGCACTGGTAATAGGTTGCCTCCGCGCCGTCGCCATCGGGGAGGTCTCCAAGCTCGGGGTTCGGGGCCGCCTCGGGCGTGGCGGGGTCCGGAGCGGGCGCGCTCGGCGCCAGTGGATTGGCGGCCGGGCGCATCGGGTCGTAGGCCTGCGCGACGGCACCGGTTGCACCGATCGCGAGCGATAGACACAGCGCAAGCCGCAAAGAAGTGAGTGTCCTGGTCATGGCCATGTCTTTCGGCTGAGGGCCGGAACCGCGGCGCATCGCCCGGTTCCGGCGTGAGGTCAGGTGGCGATCAAGGCGATGCGGTGCTGCATGTTGTTGCCATAGCCGCGCGGGTTCCAGCCTGGCACGACCGGGGGCTGGGCAACGCCGTTCATATCGGTCGCCCGCGCCCACACCTCGTAATAGCCGGCCTGCGGCAAGGTGACGTCGGCGCGGAACCGCTGCCATGCGAACTTGTTTATCGCAGGCTCCAGCCGCGCCGCGATCCAGGTTTGGCCGAAGTCGATGGAGACATCCACCGCCGCGATATCACCGCTGCCCGCCCAGGCGTGGCCCCGTATTTCGGTTGCCTGGCCGGCCGGCGTTTCGGCGCCCGATTGCGGAAAGGTGATCAGCGATTTGACCGGCATCTCGGTCATGATCACCATGTCCTCTTCGGGCACTTCCGTCCCGGGGGCGACGGGATAGGCCGGCAGACGGTAGGAATAGCCGGTCATCTTGGCCCCGTCATGCACCTTGTCGCGCACCCAGATCCGGGTCAGGAACTTCTGCGAGGCCGATCCGGGGTAGCCGGGGTTGATCACCCGCAGCGGAAACCCGTGGACCGCCGGGATCGGTTCGCCGTTCATGTCCCAGGCGATCATGCCGCCCTCGGCCATCGCCTTCTCGATGGGCACGCCGCGCGAGATGGCTTCCTTTTCGGCATCGCCCGACAGGTGCGGGTCGTTGCCGAAATGTCCGGTATAGACCGCACTGTCTTTCACCCCCGCGGCATTGAGCACATCGCTGAGGCGCACGCCGGTCCAGTCGGCGCAGCCCACCGCGCCTGTCGTCCACTGGTTGCCCGACGCGCCGGGATTGAAATAGGCCCGCCCGTTGCCGCCGCATTCGATGACCAGCCGCCGGGTGATCACCTCGAACTTCTCCTTCAGATCGGCGAGGGTCAGCTCCAGGGGCGTGTCGACTTCGCCGTCGACGGTCAGGGTCCAGCCCTCGGCGTTCATGTTCAGCGCGGTATCGGGGACAAGCCCATTGTTGCGGACGAAGAAGTATTTGTAGGGCGTGACGTCGTCATCGAGCAGATGCGCGGGCGTCTCGGCGTTGAGCGGCCGGTCGTTCATCAGGATCAGCCCGTCCTTGCCCTGCATGATGTCTTCCTCGCTCATCCCCTGGGCAAGCGCCATCAGATTCGCTTCGAACGGGATCGTCATGCCCACATAGGCCCCCAAGGTACTGAGGCCGGTGGTTTTCAGGAACGCCCGGCGCGCAGGCTTTTCTGCGGTCTCGCTGCCTGTTGCAGCATTCGGCGGAATTGTTTCTGTCATGGTACACGTGCCTCCCTTTGATGACTTTTGAGCATATCTTGAAACGCGATCATCTCAAAGCCCAGCGGCGGCGAGAAAGCTGCGACGGCGCGATCAACCAAGCTTGTCGAGCCTGCCTGACAGCTTCTCGACCGGGATGCCGCGCCGGATTGCGCTGTCCTGAACGGCGGTTTGGATCGCTTCACCGAGTTTGAGCAGGCGCAGAAATCGTCCCCTCGTCGAGCACCAGCAGGGTCGAAGGCGCGATGGCGCGCACTTGCGGCGGCCTGCCCGGCAGGGGGTTCTTCGACCTCGCGCGCAGCCGGCAACGCGGTCCGGAGCCGGACGAGACTTAGCCCGCCTTCCACGCCCGCGAGATCGCCCGCCTCGCCGCCACCCTGGAGGCTGCGCCTTGCGGCCGAGCTCCGCCGTTAGGACGGCGAGGGCAGGATGCGCAGCCGCGCGCCTCTACGGGACGCCAGTGCGAACCGCACCCACATTCGGGCCGGATGCGATCTTCAACACGTCAATCCCTAACCCTGCGGTTTGATCCGCATGTCGTCGTGGCGCGGAACGGTCTGGCGCTCGATCATGCGGTGCACCCTGGGCGATCCCGGCCCGCGGTGCAGCGCCCGCAGGCGATCGGAAACCTCGGCATCGGCATGGGTGCGCCGTTCGTTGTGGCGCACATATTCGCCCCAGGTCGGTACGTGATAGCTCTCGCTCCACTGCTCGGGATTCTCGAGGTCGCGCAAGAGCACCCATTGCTGGGCGCCGTCGCGGATGCGGATCCGGCGCCGCTGGCTCATCGCGGCAAGGAACTCGGGCACGTCGGCGGGGTCGATGACATAGTCGACCATCACCATGACCGGCCCGCTGCGATAAGTCAGATCGAGCCGCAAAACCGGTTCGCGGAACCGGTTCAGCGGGTCGAGATTGAGCGCGCCGAACTCCGGCAGCGGCAGGCGCAGCCCGATCAACGCCCCGGCGACCAGCACGCCGGCGGCGCCGAGCAGCGCCAGCTCCAGCGTGCCATGCTGCGCCACCGCGCCCCAAAGCCAGCTGCCCGAGGCCATGCCGCCGAACGTGCCGGTCTGGTAGAGCGCGATCGCCCGCCCCACCACCCAGCGCGGCGTCGAAAGCTGGATCGTGACGTTGAACATCGACAGCGCCAGAACCCAGCAGGCGCCGGCCAGAAGCAGCGCGGCGCCGCTGAGCACCGCCTGGGTGCTGAAGGCGAGGATGCCGGTGGCCGCCGCGAAGCCCAGGAAGGCGCCGCGCGCGATCTGCTCGTTCACGAACCGCGCCCGGAGCCGGACATTGGCCAGCGCGCCGCCCACCGCCCCGATCCCGAAACAACCCAGCATCACCCCGTAGAGGAAGGCGCTGCCCTGCAGCGTCTGGCGCACGACGAGCGGTAGCAGCGCCTGCAGGGCGATCGCCGCCAGCCCGAAAAGGAAGCCGCGCAGGATCACCCGCATGAGGTTCGGCGACATGGCGACATAGCGCAGGCCGGCGGAAAACGCGCTGCCCATCGGCTCGCGCGGCAGGCGCTGCTCGCGCACCGGCGCCCGCCAGCGCAGCAGCGCGACGATGATCGCGATGTAGCTCAGCGCGTTGACCGCGAAAGCCGCCGCCGCACCGGCCAGCGCCACGATCGCCCCGCCCGCTGCCGGCCCGATGCTGCGCATCAGGTTGAAGCCCATGCTGTTGAGCGAGACCGCCGAGGGCAGGTCCTCGCGGCTAACAATATCGCCCATCGTCGCCTGCCAGGACGGGTTGTGCAGCGCCGTGCCGCAGCCGATCAGGAAGGTGAACCCCAGCAGCGTCCAGGGCGTCAGCAACCCCTCATAGGCCATCAGGGTCAACGCCACCGACACTGCGAACATGAAGCCCTGCGCAATCAGCATCACCCGCCGGCGGTCGAAATTGTCGGCGAACACCCCGGCCAGCAGCGAGAAGACCATGATCGGCAGCGTGACCGAGCCCTGCACAAGCGCCACCATCCGCTCGGAATTCGACAGCGAGGTCATCATCCAGGCGGCGCCGACCGCCTGCACCAGCCCGCCGAAATTCGACGCCAGCGCCGCGACCCAGAGCATCCGGAAGGTCTGGTTGCGGAAGAGCTGCAGCGGCGAGACACCCTGGGGCACCGGGATCGGTCCTTTTCCTGCCAGTCCCTCGACGGATACGATGGCCCCTGCCGCGAAACAAGCGCGCCGATTGCGTCCCACGGGCCGGGCGTTCGCTGACTATCGCTGCCGGGCGGAGTGCTTCGGGCTCAAACGAACTCAAGCACGAGGGGATGCGGCGGCGGCGATCTTGCGGAAATCGTCAGTCTGGGGCGCCCGCCTTCCGCGTGACGCCCGTCGACCCGGACGATGCCGCTGACGGAGGGCGCGTTGCTACCCGCTCTTGCCGCTGGACGTTATGAAGTCATAGGCGACCAGGGCGATGGTCAGGACCGACACGGCGATCAGGTCGGGGCTCGGCACCTCGAGGATCAGGACGAGAACGAAGCCCGCAAGGGCAAGAAAGGCGATCAGCGCAAGAAACCGTTTCATGTCGTCTCCTCGGTCGTCGTTTCAGTCACCGACCCACTCGTAGAGCCAGCGCGCGGTGCGCAGCAGCCGGCCGTCGCCGCCGCGCGGGCCGACCAGCTGCACGCCCATCGGCAGCCCGTTCGCGGCGGTCAGGATCGGCAGGCTCACCGCGGGGGTTCCGCAGAGCGTCCACAGGCCGTTGAACACCGGATCGCCGGTCGAGCCGAGCCCCTCGGGCGCGGGGCCGGGCGCGGCGGGGCAGAGGATCGCGTCGCAGCGACGGAAGATCTCGCCCAGGCCGGCATTCAGCACCCCCGGCCAGTCGAGCGCCGCCAGGTAGTCGCGGGCAAGGATCGCGTTCCCCTCCTCCAGCGCCTCGCGGGTCTCGGCGCCGAGCAGCGCGCCGCCGTCGCGCCCGTAGCGGTGATAGTTGCGCGCCATCTCGGCCAGGTTGATACACCGCCGGGCCGCCGCCGCCTGCGCGAACACCTCCGGCAGTTCGACGGCGAAGGCCTGATCGCCGAGCGCGGCGCCAAGCTCGTCCAGCGCCTCGCGCATCTGCGGGTCGGCCTCGGCCCAACCCGGCGGGCGCACCAGCGCAAAGACCGGCGCGACGGGCGGCGCCGCGCGCGCGATCTCCAGAAGCCGCGGCGGCGGCGCCAGCGACGTTGCGCTGTCCTGCGGATCGTGGCCGAACAGCACGTCGGCCAGCAGCGCCGCGCCCTCGGGATCGCGGGCGAAGACGCCGATCGTGTCGAGCGATTGCGACTGCATCAGCACCCCGCGCCGCGGGATCGCGCCGAAACTCGGCTTGAACCCGGTGACGCCGCAGAAGGCCGCGGGCCGGATCACCGATCCGCCGGTCTGGGTACCGACTGCCAGCGGCACCATGCCGTCCGCCACCGCCGCCGCCGAGCCCGCCGAGGATCCCCCCGGCGTGTGACCCAAGGCATGGGGATTTCGGGTCCGGGCCGGATGCATGAAGGCCAGTTCGGTGGTTTCCGTCTTCCCGAGGATCACCGCCCCCGCCTGACGCAGCCGCTCGACCACGAAGGCATCGCGCACCGGCACGCGCCCGGCATCGAGCGCGCAGCCGTTCTGGGTGGGGATGCGGGCGGTGTCGATCACATCCTTCAGGCCGACCGGCAATCCGTGCAGCGGCCCGATCGGCCGCCCGGCTGCGCGGTATGCGTCCAGCTGCCGGGCCTGAGCACGCGCATGCTCGGCGTCGTGCCAGGCCCAGGCGCCCACCTCGTCCTCGCGCGCCGCGATCCGCGCGATGCAGGCCTCGGTCAGATCGAGGCAGGACAGCGCACCGGAGGCGAGCCGGTCGCGCAAGGCAACAGCGCCGAGCGTGGCGCCCGCCGCGGCGGCGGCGGACCGCCGATGAGGGGCCGCCTCACCCGCCATAGAACAGCTCGGGCAGGTAGAAGACGATCTGCGGGAAGACATACATCAGGACCATCGAGAGGATCACGCAGGCCAGGAACGGCATGACGCCCGCAAAGATCTGCGTCAGGCGCAACTCGGGCGGCGCGATTCCCTTGAGGTAATAGGCCGACATCGCCATTGGAGGGGTCAGGAAACTGGTCTGCAGGTTGAGGGCGACCAGAATGCCGAAGAACAGCGGATCGATCTCGAAGAACGTCAGCAGCGGCAGGAAGATCGGCACGAAGATGATGATGATTTCGGACCATTCCAGCGGCCAGCCGAGCAGGAAGATGATGATCTGCGCCATGATCAGGAACTGGATCGGCGAGAGGTTCAGGCCCTGCACGAATTCCGAGATCACCTGCTCGCCGCCGAGATAGGAGAACACCGCCGAGAAGGTGTAGGAGCCGACGAAGAGCCAGCAGACCATCGCCGTGGTCCGCACCGTGAGATAGACGCTTTCGCGCAGCCGCTGCCAGGTCAGCGCCCGGTAGAGCACCGCCAGCAGCAGGCCGCCGAGGGCGCCGATGGAGGCCGCCTCGGTCGGCGTCGCCAGCCCGAAGAGGATCGAGCCGAGCACCGCCAGGATCAGGAAGGCGAGCGGCAGGAACGAGGTCAGGATCATCGTCAACAGCCGGCCCATCGGCATGTCGGGCACTTCCTCGTCGGTGGGGCGCGGGGCCGCGGAGGGTTGCAGGATCGAGCGCCCGACCACGTAGATCAGGTAGAGCCCGACCAGCGTCAGCCCCGGAAACAGCGCACCGGCATAGAGCCGCACGATCGAGACGTTCGAGGCCGCGGCATAGACGATCAGCATGATCGACGGCGGGATCAGGATGCCGAGCGTGCCGCCGGCGCAGATGATGCCGGCAGCGAAGGACGGATCATACCGCGCCTTGAGCATCGCCGGCAGCGCCAGCAGCCCCATCAGCGTGACCACGGCGCCGACGATGCCGGTGGCGGTGGCGAAGAGGGCGCAGGTGATCAGCGCGGCGACCCCCATCGAGCCGGGGACATTCTTGGAGGCGATGTTCAGCGTCGTGAACAGACGGTCGACGATATTGGCCCGCTCGACGATATAGCCCATGAACAGGAAGAGCGGCACCGCGGTCAGCACCTCGTTCGACATCACCGTGAAGGTCTGGTTGATGAAGAGATCGAATATTCGGTTGTTGAAGAACCCCTCCAGCCAGGTCGACCACTGGTCCCAACTGCCCGCCGCCTCGTCGAGCCGCTCGAAGGACCGCCACATCCGACCGGCATCGAAATAGGCGTAATAGCCAAAGCCGATGCCCATGGCCATCAGCGTGAACGCAATCGGAAAGCCCAGAAAGACGACGACGATGAACAGCCCCAGCATCAGCAGGGCGATTTGCGGATCCGTCATGGATGGCCGTCCCTTTCGGCTTCCGAGGCCCTGGCCATCAGAAGATCCTCGGTTTCGAAGATGTCTTCCTCGGCCTCGATCCATTGATCGGTGCGGATCGCGATGATGCAGCGCATGACCTGCGCGATGCCCTGGATGAAGAGCAGGATGCCGGCGGCGACGATGACGGTCTTGAACTGGTAGATCGGCACCCCGGCCGGGCTGTTCACCGAGACCTCTCCATATTGCCAGGACCGGGCAGCGTATTTCCAGCCCGAGAAGACCAGCGCCAGAACGCCGGGAAAGAAGAAGATGATGTAGAGGAAGAGATCGACAGCGCCCTGCGTGCGCGGCCGCCACAGGCGGTAGAGGAAATCGCCCCGCACATGCCCGCCGCGCGAGAGCGTGTAGGCACCGCCCATCATGAACAGCGTGCCATACATGATGAACGAGACGTCGAGCGCCCAGGCGGTCGGGCTGTTGAGCACGTAGCGCACGAACACCTCATAGCCGGTTCCGACCGACATCAGGACGATGAGCCAGGCGAAGGCCTTGCCGAACCAGGCCGACAGGTCGTCGGCGAAGCGGATGAAACCGATCATGTTCCCCCCTTTGCAGATTCCGGCGACCCCGGCACCGCGATGCCGGGGTCGCCCTTTCGTGCGGCCGTGTCGGTCAGAGCTTCAGCTTGCCGGGGAAGTAATGCTCGTAGGCCAGCTGATAATCGGGTGCGTTCATCAGCTCGTAATAGGTGACCTGCTCGACCCAGGCGCGCTGGCTGTCGAGGCATTTCTTCATGAACGGGTCCTCCTCAAGCTGTGGAATCAGCTTGTCCCAGGCCTTGAGCTGGGCGTCGAGGATGTCCTGCGAGGTGCGGTGGACGGTGACGCCCGCCTCGTCCTGCAGCCATTTCAGATCCGCCGAATAGCGCCGCATCGCCTTGGCGGTGTTGGCGGTCGAGGCCGCCTCGACGCCGTAGCGCAGGATCGCCTGGAGATCGGGCTCGAGATCGTCCATGAAGTCCTTGGAGAACAGGAACTCGAAGCTTTCGGACGCCTGGTGATAGGAGGAGAGATAATAGTTCTTGGCCACGTCCTGGGCGCCGAAATCGCGGTCCGAGGAGGGGTTGTTGAACTCGAAGGCGTCGATCACGCCGCGCTCCATCGCCGGGACGATCTCGCCGCCCGGAAGCTGCGCCACCGACATGCCCATCGACTGCAACAGATCTGCAGCAAGACCCACCGTGCGGTACTTGTAGCCTTCGAGCTCCGCGGCGGTGTTGACCTCGCCCTTGAACCAGCCGAAGGGCTGGGCGAACATCGGGAAGCCGAGATAGCCGTAGATGTTGAGGCCCATGATGTCCTGGGTCAGTTCGCGGTAGAGCTCGTCGCCGCCGCCCTCGTAGAACCAGCTCAGCATCGTGGTGGCCGAACCGCCGAAGACCGGCCCGGTGCCGAAGAGCGAGGCCGCCTTGTTCTTGCCGTACCAGTAGACCGGCACCGAATGGGCTGCGTCGAGCACGCCGTCATTCACGGCGTCGAGCACCTGGAAGGCGCCGACCACGGCGCCGGCCGGCAGCAGGTCGACCTGGATGCGACCGCCCGACATCGCGTTGACGCGGTCGGCATAGTCCTGGGCGAATTCCTGCCAGATGTTCGAGGCCGACCACGAGGTCTGCATCTTCAGCACGACCGGGCTCTGCGCCAGGACCGCCGGCGCCGCCAGCGCGCTGCCCGCCACCGCCCCGCCGGCAAGCGCCGTCTTCTTCAGGAACGACCGGCGGCCGATCTTCGTGGAATGTGTCATGTTTGCTCCTCCTTGGATTGATGTGTCGTTTCCGCCGGGCGCCGCGATGCGCGTGGTGTCGCTGCCCGGTCTCATAAGCTGGGCACGGCCTGCAGCTCCACCGCCGCATACCAGTCCCGCGATCTCGCGGATCCGGTCATCCGCGAGCGCCGCGGCAACCTCGGACATGATCGCGTGCCGCCGCGTGCCGCGCTTGAAGGCCTTCAGCCGAGTGTCGATGCAGATGGCGTATTCGCCCGCCAGGTTGGGCGCGTCGAGCAGCCGCGAGATCCCGTCGGCGCCGTGGCAAGCGACGCATTCGGGCGGCGCGTCCGCGGCATCGGCGCCGTCCGGCAGGGTCGCCATCGTCGCCGCCCTGCGCAACGAAGGTGAACGCGGTCACGCCGGTGGTCTGGAAGTTCGAGAGCTTGTCCAGGTTGTCGGGAACCTGCGCCGACCGGGCCGAAGCGGCGCTTGCGAAAAAGACCAGTGCCGCGGCACTGGCAGTCGCGTGTCTCATGCTTGCCTCCCCAGGTCGTTCTGGAGCCAGCTTGTCCGATCCGCCCCGCCGGCGTCAAGCCCGATGGTCAGCGGGGCGCGCGGGCAAGATTCCCCGTGTTCAGCGGACTGCCGACCCAAGCCTTTACCGTTCGCGGAGCAATGATCCCAATTCCCAACCGTGAGCGGTGTACTCAGGGAAAATGGAGTGCCTGAAAAAGGCAGCACCCAATGCGTTCCTGTATTTTCATCACACCAGGAGTGCCGGGCCGGATCGAACCGGTCCCGCGCCGACCCGCAATAGTTAACAAATTGTGTTTCACTTTCCGGACGAATCAGTATCACCTAGCGGCACAAACGGGTCGGCTGATCCGTTCGGGGGAGGATTTCTTGCCGGACACTGGCGTTGCATCCTTGCAGACGATCGGGCGTGCCTCGATGGTGCTGAAGGCGCTGTCGGAAGCCGATTCCGACGGAATGCGCCTGTCGGACGTGGCGCTGGCCATCGGCCTTGGCAAGTCGACCGTTTCGCGGCTTTTGCGGGCGCTGATGGATGTCGGCTATATCGAGACCGACGAGTTGGGCAAACGCTATCGGCTTGGCTACTGCCTGTTCAATCTGGGCCACGCGGCGCGGCGGTTTCACATCATCGAGCTGGCCCGCCCGGCGCTGGCGCGGCTGGCGGCGACAACGGATGACACCGTCTTCCTGTCGCTGCGCGACGGCGACCAGGCGCATTGCGTGGACCGCCAGACCGGGGCCTATCCGATCCGCACCCTGACGCTGTCGGTGGGGGACCGCCGTCCGCTGGGGGTTGGCGCGGGGTCGCTGGCCCTGCTGGCGTTCGAGCCCAAGGCCGAAATCGAACGCATCATCGCCACGACCGGCGAGGCGCGGCGCCCCTTTGCTGCCTTTGGCGACGAAGCGCTGCGGGCAATGGTTGCGGCGGCGTGGTCGCGGGGGTTTGCCTTTAACGACGGGCATATCGTCAGCGCGATGAATGCCGTGGGTGTGCCGGTGATCGACGGGGATGGTCGGGTGGCGGCTGCGCTGTCGGTGGCGGCGATCCGCGAGCGGGTGGCGCCGCCGCGGCTGGAGGAACTTGTGGCCCTGTTAAGGGCCGAGGCCGCTGATCTGGGAGCCATGATCGGCCGGCGCCGCGACCGCGCGGCGCGGACATTGGACGTGAAGGACGAGGACTAGGAAATGACGCAACGCCCGGGCCCGCGCCGTGACAATTTCGACCGCGAGCGATTTCTGGATCTGCTGGGACTGATGCACCGCATCCGCGCCTTCGAGGAAGAGGCCATTGCGGGTCAGAAGGAGGGGCTGGTACTGGGTGCGATCCATCCCTCGATCGGGCAGGAGGCGGTGGCGGCGGGTGTCTGCGGCAACCTCGAGATGGCCGACCTGATGCTGTCGACCCATCGCGGCCACGGGCACACGCTGGCCAAGGGCGCCGATCCGCTGGCGATGATGCGCGAGCTGTTCGGGCGGCAGGGCGGCACCTGCGGCGGCAAGGGCGGGTCGATGCATATCGCCGATTTCGGGGTCGGGATGCTGGGGGCGAACGGGGTCGTCGGGGCCAATATCCCGATTGCCACCGGGGCGGCGCACGCGCTGAAGCTGCAGGGATCGCGGCAGATCGTGACCTGCATCTTCGGCGATGGCGCGGTGAACCGGGGGCCGTTCCTGGAGGGGCTGAACTGGGCGCGGGTGTTCGATCTGCCGGTTCTTTTCGTCTGCGAGGACAACACCTTTTCGGCCACCACGCGCACCCGCGAGATGACCGCCGGCGCCGGCGCGGCGGCGCGGGCCGAGAGCCTCGGGATCGAGACCGCAGAGGTGGACGGCAACGACCTGGTGGCCGTGGATGCGGCGGCGCGAGCGGCGATCGAGGCAGTGCGGGCGGGCCAGGGGCCGCGGTTCCTGACCTGCCATACCTACCGGATGACGGGGCATACCTCGGTCGATCCTGCGGGCTATCGCCCGACGCAGGAGGTCGAGGACTGGCGGGGCAACGATCCCATCGCACGGATCGAGGTGGCTCTGCGGGTGGCGGGCATCGCGGATGCGCGGCTGGCGGACCTGCATCGCGGCGAGGTCGAGGGGATGGCCGAGATCGCGCGCATGGCGCGCGACACCGACTGGCCGGAGGCCGCCGGGGCCTTTACCGATGTCCAGGATGTGGGCGACCCGCGCGAGCGGGCGTACTGATGGCGATGTCGACGTACCTGGAAGCCGGCCGCCGCGCGGTCATGGAGGAAATGCAGCGCGACGCGTCTGTCTGGGCGCTTGGCGAGGACCTGGGGCGGGGCGGCGTGTTCGGCCAGTACAAGGGCCTGCAGGAGATGTTCGGCGCGGACCGGATCGCTGACACTCCGATTTCCGAGGCCTGCATCATGGGCGCCGCCGTCGGCGCGGCGATGTCCGGCACCCGGCCGATCGTCGAGATGCGGTTCTCGGACTTTGCGCTGTGCGCGGTGGACGAGCTGGTGAACCAGGCGGCCAAGGCGCGGTTCATGTTCGGCGGGCAGATGCGCGTGCCGCTGGTGGTGCGTGAACCCGTGGGCATGTGGCGTTCGTCGGCAGCCCAGCATTCGCAGTCGCTGGAAAGCTGGTACACGCATATTCCGGGGCTGGTGGTGGTGGCCCCGGCGACTCCCGCCGACAACTTGGGCCTGCTCAAGGCGTCGATCCGCTGCGACGACCCGGTGGTCTACATGGAGCACAAGAACCTCTGGGCGCTGGAGGGCGACCTGCCCGAGTGCGAGCATGTCGTCCCGCTGGGCAAGGCGGATGTCGCGCGGGACGGACGGGACGTGACCATCGTCACCTGGTCGGGGATGCGGCATGGCTGCATGACGGCGGCCGAGACGCTGGCTGCGGACGGCATCGAGGCCGAGGTGATCGACCTGCGCACGCTCTGGCCCTGGGACCGCGATAGGGTATTCGCTTCGGTCGAAAGGACCGGGCGGCTTCTGGTGGTGCACGAGGCGGTGTCGGTGTCGGGCTTTGGCGCCGAGATCGCGGCGAGCGTCGCCGAGGCGCTGCATTTCCGCCTGAAGGCGCCGGTGGCGCGGCTGGGCGCGCCGCGCATCCCGATCGCCTATGCGCCGACGATGGAGAACGAAGCGCGCGTCAGCCCCGAACGGATCGTGGCGGCGGTGCGCAAGACGATGCAGGCGGCAGAAGTTTCCTGAAACCGAGGGTGCCGGGAGGCGCCGATTTTCATCAATCATGGGAGGATACATCATGATGAACCTGAAGACCTGGATCGCCGCGGGTGCGGCAGTGGCCACGCTGGGTATGGCCCCGGCGATGGCGCAGGACAATTACAAGGACGAGTACCGCGTCTCGACCGTGGTTCCGGCGCCCTTTCCCTGGGGGCTGGCCGCCGAACGCTGGGCCGAGCTGACGGCTGAACGCACCGATGGCCGGATCAAGATGAAGATCTATCCCGGCGTGCAGCTGGTCCAGGGCGACCAGACCCGCGAGTTCACCGCGCTGCGTCAGGGCGTGATCGACATGGCGGTGGGCTCGACCATAAACTGGTCGCCGCAGATCACCGAGCTGAACCTGTTCTCGCTGCCCTTCCTGATGCCCGACTACGCGGCGCTGGATTCTCTGACCGGCGGTCCGGTGGGCGAAAAGCTGTTCGAGGTCATCGAGTCCAAGGGCGCGATCCCGCTGGC
>JAGRMU010000264.1:2420-3181 GCA_020441165.1 Sedimentitalea sp. | reverse complement strand
TGAAGCTGCGTGTGGTTGGATCGCCGATCTACAACGACATATTCACCGCCCTGGGCGCCAACCCGACCCAGATGAGCTGGGCCGACGCGCAGCCAGCGCTGACCACCGGCGCGGTCGACGGGCAGGAAAACCCGCTGACCATCTACACCGTGCTGAAGATGCACGAGCTGGGTCAGACCCATGTGACGCTGTGGGGCTACGTGGCTGATCCGCTGATCTTCGCGGTGAACCCGGACGTCTTCAACAGCTTCACCCCCGAGGATCAGGAGATCCTGCGGCAGGCCGCCATCGACGCCGGTGCCTATGGCATCGAGGTCGCCCGCAAGGGTCTGACCGATGGCGACACCACCCTGATCGACGAGATCAAGGGTTACGGGGTCGACGTGGTCACGCTGACCGACGAAGAGCGCCAGCAGTTCATCGATGCGACGCGCAGCGTCTACGACGCGTGGAAGGACAAGATCGGCGCCGAGCTGGTGAACGAGGCGGAAGAATCGATCAAGAACCGCTGATGACGTCCCCGGGGTCCGCGCCACCTGCGCGCGGGCCCCATCCGAGCATGACTTCCGACAGAATTAGGAGCGCGCGATGGCACCCGAGCCTGGCAGCGAATCCGCCGACGCGAAACCCGCGAACCCGGACACCGCCCACACCATCGTGCCGGTCCGCATCGAAGAGGCGCTCGGCGCCGCCGCGATGGCGGCGATCTGCCTGATCTCCTTCGGCAATGTCGTGGCGCGCTATGCGACCAACGTGTCCTT
>JAGRMU010000264.1:1105-2375 GCA_020441165.1 Sedimentitalea sp. | reverse complement strand
TTTGCGGGCAACCAGCATATCCGCATCACCTTCCTGCTCGACCGGCTGCCGCCGGCGCTGCAATGGGTCTGCGAGATGATCACGCTGGCGGCGACCACGCTGATGTTCTCGCTGGTGCTGTATTACGGCGCGCGCGTCACCTATTCGGAATGGTACTGGGAGGAAACGACCCCCGGCCTCGGCAATCCCAGCTGGATCTACACGATCTGGATGCCGATCCTGTGCGTGGCGATCCTGATGCGCGTCCTTGGGCGAGGCTGGGCGGTGCTGATCCGGCGGCGGGGCGCGCCGCAATGATCACTGCCAACCTGATGCTGCTGGTCTCCTTCGTCTTCCTGATGATGATCGGCACGCCCATCGCTGTCGCTCTCGGCATCGGCGGGGCGGTGGGGGTGTTCCTGGGCCTCGACGCGACGGCCATGGGAATGATCGGGCCGAACACCTATGCGGCGATTGCCAAGTACCCGCTGATCGCAATTCCGCTGTTCATCCTGACCGGCGCGGTGTTCGAACGCTCGGGCGTGGCGGCGCGGCTGGTGGAGTTCGCCCAGGCCATGGTAGGCCCTCGCCGGGGCGGTCTGGCGCTGGTGGCGATCCTGGTCTGCATGATCATGGGCGGCATGTCCGGGTCGGGCCCCGCCGATGCGGCGGCGGTGGCGACGGTGATGCTGCCCTCGATGGTCAAGGCGGGCTATCCCAAGCCCTTCACCGCCAGCGTGATCGCGGCCTCGGCCTCGACCGCGATCCTGATCCCGCCGTCGATCGCGATGATCGTCTATTCGGTGATCATCCCGGGCATGGACCTGCGGGCGCTGTTCGCGGCGGGCCTGATCCCGGGCATCCTGCTGGGCGCCGCCATCGCGGTGCCGACGCTGATCCTGAGCCGGCGGCACGATTTCGGTGCGCAGGAATCGCCGGTACGCCCGCCCTTCTGGACCAGTCTGCGCCGGGCCCTGCCGGGGCTGATGGCGCCGGTGATCATCCTGGGGGGGCTGCGGTCGGGCCTGTTCACCCCGACCGAGACCGCGGTGGTCGCGGTGTTCTACGGGCTGTTCGTGGGCACGGTGCTTTACCGCAACATGAACTGGCGCGACGTCTACAACGTGCTGGCCGAAAGCGCCAAGATCTCGGCTGTGCTGATGCTGATCCTGTCGCTGGCGGGGCTGTTCGCCTGGGCCGGATCGACCATGGGGGCGTTCGACGCCACCACCCGCGCGCTGTTGGCGGTCAGCGACAACCAGTGGGTGATCCTGGTGCTGCTGATGGTGCT
>JAGRMU010000264.1:444-982 GCA_020441165.1 Sedimentitalea sp. | reverse complement strand
CCATGGGGCAGTTCACGCCTCCGGTTGCGGTCAACCTGATGGTCACCGCCAAGATCGCCAACGTGCCGCTGGAATCCACCTTCCGATGGGTCGGCTGGCTGCTGCTGGCCATGGCCGTTGCGCTGGCTCTGATCCTGGCATTTCCCGAAATCGCCCTCTGGCTGCCCCGGCTGCTGGGTTATCGCATCACCTGAATGGACCCGAGACATGACTGACACGAACGAGATGACCGGCGGTGAGGCACTGGTGCGGGCGCTGCTTGCGCACGGGGCCGGGCCGGTCTTCGGCATGGGCGGCTTTCAGCTCTTGCCCTTCTACGACGCCGCGCGGCGGCTGGGGCTGGATCACCACCTGATCAACGACGAGCGCTGCGGCACCTTTGCGGCGGATGCCTATGCCAAGGTCTCGGGCCGGGTGGGGCTGGTCGATGCGACGCTGGGGCCGGGGGCGACGAACCTTGTCACGGGCCTCGTCGAGGCGCTGAATGCCGGATCGCCCCTCGTGGCCATCGTCGGAGATACCCATCGCGACCATTCCT
>JAGRMU010000264.1:0-264 GCA_020441165.1 Sedimentitalea sp. | reverse complement strand
TGGTGCTGATCGTGCCCGAGGACGTTGCGCATGGCACCCATGGGTTCGAGGACGAGGATTTCCTGTGCGATCCGCGCTACGAGGCCGTGCCCGCCCTGCGCTGCCGTCCCGAGGCGGCCGCCCTGGCCGAGGCCGCGGCGCTGCTGGGAGCCGCGGAACGTCCGCTGATCCTGGCCGGGGGCGGGGTGCATATCTCGCAGGCGGCCGAGGATTTGCAGGCCTTCGCAGAGGCGATGCGGATCCCCGTCGCCCACACGATGAGCG
>JAGRMU010000263.1:4512-6729 GCA_020441165.1 Sedimentitalea sp. | reverse complement strand
ACGATCTGGTCATCGCCTCCTTCACCACCGGCCCCTCGGCCACCACCCTGCCGATCAAGATCTTCTCGGCGGTCCGTCTCGGGGTCAGCCCCGAGATCAACGCCCTCTCGACGATCATGATCGGCATCGTGACCGTAGGCGTGATCACCGCCTCGCTGATCTCGAAACGCAAGTCGGTCCAGCAGCAGAAGGACGAGCAGGCGGCCGTGCGGGCGTGATGCAGCGTATCTTTGCGGATTTCGCCTTCGGTCCCGGTCCGCGGACCGGCTGCTGGTGGGACGAGACCGTTCCCGCGCCGGACTGGCCGGTGCTGGAGGGCGAGCGCGCGGTCGATGTCGGCATCGTCGGCGGCGGCTTCACCGGCCTTTCGGCGGCGCTGCATCTGGCCGAGGGCGGCGCCTCGGTGGCGGTGCTCGAGGCGGAAAGCCCCGGATGGGGCGCCTCGGGGCGCAATGGCGGGTTCTGCTGCGAGGGCGGCGCCAAGACTGACGACGCCAGCCTGACCCGGCGTTTCGGCGCCGAGGCGGCGGCGTCCTACTGGCAGGCCGAGCGCGACGCGGTGGCGCTGGTGGCCGACCTGCTGGACCGGCACGGCATTACCGCCGACACCCATTCGCGCGGCGAGACCCAGCTGGCGCACCGGCCGAAGGACATGGAGCGCCTGCGCCGGCGCGCCGACCAGATCGCGCGCGGCGGCGGTCCCGATCCGCTGCTGATCGAGGCCGCCGACCTGCCCGCCCATGGCATGAAAGGTCCGTTCCACGGTGCCCTCACAAATCCGGTCGGCTTCGGGCTGAACCCGCGCAAGTATCTCTTCGGCCTCGCACGCGCCGCCGAGGCCGCCGGGGCGCGGCTCTTCCAGAAGAGCGCCGCGACGGCGCTGCGGCGCGAGGGATCGGGGTGGGTGGCCGAGACCGCCCGGGGGCGGCTGCGCTGCGCCAGCCTGGTGATCGCCACCAACGGCTATTCCAGCGAGGACCTGCCGGGCTGGATGGCCGGGCGCTACCTGCCCAGCCAGTCCAACGTGCTGGTCACCCGCCCGCTGACCGAGGCGGAGTTGGCGGCGCAGGGCTGGACCAGCGACCAGGCCTGCTATGACACCCGCAACCTCCTGCATTACTTCCGGTTGATGCCCGACCGGCGGTTCCTGTTCGGGATGCGCGGCGGGCTGATCTCCTCGCCCGGCGCCGAGGCCCGCGCCCGCGCCGCGACCCGCCGCGATTTCGAGCGGATGTTCCCGGCCTGGGCAGCGGTGCCGTCGCCGCATACCTGGTCGGGCATGGTGTGCCTGGCCCGCGACCGCCTGCCTTTCGCGGGCGCGGTGCCGGAGCATCCGGGACTATTCGCGGGCTTCGCCTATCATGGCAACGGCGTGGCGATGGGCAGCTATGCCGGCCGCGCCCTGGCTCGGCGGATCCTGACCGGCTCGGATGCGCAGACGCCGGTGCCGATGCGCGCGCCGCCGCGCCGCTTTCCCTTGGGGCGTGCCCGCCGCCTGCTGATGGCGCCGCTCTACGCCACGCTGGCCCTGCGCGATCTCTGACGCGATGCGGCAACCCTGTTCGCGCGGCCGCGTTGACAAGCCCGGCGCCATCGCCCATGCCATGGCCAATTTCGAGACGAGGTTGGGCAGATGAAGATTGCGATGATCGGTACCGGCTATGTCGGGCTTGTCTCGGGCGTGTGCTTTTCCGATTTCGGCCATACCGTGGTCTGCGTCGACAAGAACCCCGAGAAGATCCGGTTGCTGGACAGCGGCCAGGTGCCGATCTACGAGCCCGGCCTCGCCGACCTCATGGCCCGCAACGTCGCCGCCGGGCGGCTCTCCTTCTCGACCGATCTGAAGGCCGCGGTCGATGGCGCCGACGCGGTGTTCATCGCGGTGGGCACGCCGACGCGGCGCGGCGACGGACATGCCGATCTTTCCTTCGTGATGGAGGCCGCGCGCGAGATCGCCGGCGCGCTGACCGGCTATGCGGTGGTGGTCACCAAGTCGACCGTGCCGGTGGGCACCAACCGGCAGGTCAAGCAGGTCATCGCCAAGGCCAATCCGCAGGCCGAGTTCGATGTCGCCTCGAACCCCGAATTCCTGCGCGAGGGCGCGGCGATCGACGATTTCATGCGCCCGGACCGGATCGTGGTCGGCGTCCAGCACGAGCGCGCCGCCGAGGTGATGGCCGAGATCTACCGCCCGCTCTACCTGCGCGATTTCCCGAT
>JAGRMU010000263.1:0-4424 GCA_020441165.1 Sedimentitalea sp. | reverse complement strand
ACGAGATCGCGGCGCTCTGCGAGCGCACCGGCGCCGACATCAAGATGGTCAGCAACGGCATGGGGCTGGACGGGCGCATCGGCAACAAGTTCCTGCATGCCGGGCCCGGCTTTGGCGGATCGTGCTTTCCCAAGGACACCCGCGCGCTGGCCCGGATCGGGCAGGAGCACGGTCTGCCGATGCAGATCACCGAGACGGTGATCAAGGTCAACGACGAGATCCGCCGGCGGATGATCGGCAAGGTCATGGACATGCTGGACGGCTCGGTCGCCGGCAAGACCGTCGCCGTGCTGGGCGTGACCTTCAAGCCCAACACCGACGACATGCGCGAGGCGCCGGCGCTGACCATCGTGCCGGCGCTGATCGGGGCCGGGGCCAAGGTCCGCGTGGTCGACCCGCAGGGCCGCCGCGAGGGGGCCGACCTGCTGCCCGGTGTGGTCTGGCTCGACGATGCCTACAAGGCGGCCAAGAATGCCGACGCGGTGGTGATCCTGACCGAATGGAACGAGTTCCGCGCCCTCGACCTCAAGCGCCTGGCCAGGCGCATGGCGAACCCCGCGTTGGCCGATCTGCGCAACATCTACAACGCCCGCGACGCCAAGCGCGCGGGCTTTGCGCGCTATGTCTCGGTCGGTCGCGCTGATTTCGAGGCGGCGGGCTGACCCTATGCCTCGGCAAGACCTGTGAAAGCGTCGGTGATAGTCTTGTGGCCTTCGCCGGGCGGATGCGGTCCGGACTGCGGGAGGTCTCGGCGTTTCGATGGAGCCGCTAAGACAGGTCGGGCGCCGGCAGCGCCGACGCGGAGAACGCGGAGAAAGGTCGGTCGGCCGGCAGTCAGGTTAACGAACGATTAACGCTTGAGCAAAACCGCTCAAAAGATGTTATAAGGCGCGCAGACATCCCGGCGAGCGGGAGAGCGAGCAGAAGGCGAAACCAGACATGAACTTGAAACCGATTGCGGTCGCGGCCCTTGGCGCGACCCTGGCGCTGAGCGCCTGCACCAACCCGGCGATGCTGGATGCCAGCGATCCGAACCGCAACGCCCGCTCGGGCGCGATCTTCGGCGGCATCCTCGGCACCGGCATCTCGGCGGCCACCGGCGGGTCGGGCAGCGACCTGGCGATCGGCGCGGTGGCCGGGGCGGCGACCGGGGCGCTGCTGGGCAACCGGCTCGACCGGCAGGCGGCCGATCTGCGCGCGCAGCTGGCCACGGACGGCATCACCGTCACCAACACCGGCACCACGCTGGTGGTGACCCTGCCCCAGGACATCACCTTCGCCAGCGGCAGCTACGAGGTGAACGCCTCGCTGCAGGCCGATCTGCGGCGGGTGGCGGGCTACCTGCTGCGCTTCCCCGACAGCCGGGTGCAGGTGATCGGCCATACCGACAATACCGGCGACGCGCTGATGAATGTCGGCCTGTCGCATCGCCGCGCCGAGGCGGTGGCCAGCGTGCTGGTGGCCAGCGGCGTCGCACCGGGCCGTGTGCAGACCATCGGGCGCGGCGAGGATGCGCCCATCGCCTCAAACCTGACGCCCGAGGGACGGGCGCAGAACCGGCGGGTCGAGATCGTGGTGATCCCCAATTCGTGACGCCGGCACCGGAGCGACCTGAGGGGCCGGCCCGATCCGGGCTGGTCCTCGCCGCGGCGGGCGCTACCTGCCCGGCTGACCGCGCAACCTGACAGGCCGACATGACCGAACCGATACTTCTGGGACTATCCGGCGCCCTCCGGCAGGACTCGACCAACCGCAAGCTGCTCCGCGAGGCCGCGCGTCTCTTCGGGCCGGCACGCTTCGTCGAGGCCGATCTGAGGTTTCCGCTGCTCGACGTGGACGACCAGGTCGCGACGGGCATCCCGGACGCGGTGCAGCGCGTGGCGGACCAGATCGCCGAGGCCGACGCGGTGGTGATCTCGACCCCCGAATACAACAAGGGCATTTCGGGGGTGCTGAAGAACGCGCTGGACTGGATCAGCCGCACCGAGGGCAACCCCTGGGCCGACAAGCCGGTGGCGGTGATGTCGGCCTCGACCGGCCGGGCCGGGGGCGAGCGCGCGCAATCCATGCTGCGTGCCTGCATGGTCGCCTTCCGGCCGCGTATCCTGCAGGGGCCCGAGATGCATCTCGCCGACAGCCGCAAGCAGTTCGACGAGCAGGGTCGGCTGACCGGCGAGCTTTACCTCAAGACGCTGAGCACGCTCATGGAGAAGCTGCGCGCCGAGATCGGGCGCTGATCGCGTATCCGTTTTGCGCGCGGTGCGCCGGCTTCTCGGCGCGCAATATCTGGGTCGCTGGGGATGATGCTTCTCGTCGCGCCTTTCTCCCGGGGCGCAGCCCCGGATCGCGCCGGCCCCGCCCGCGCGCAACGCGCGCCTTCGGCGCGACGCGGGCGCGATTGCGCCCACCCTCGGGTCGGTCGCGATCCATCCTGCTGGGCGCAGGCGGTTTCCCAAGGATCGGCCTTGAGCTAACCTGCCCGTCATGAGCCCCGATCCCGCCCCGCAGGAGCGCCAGAGCGACAGTCTCGATCCCGCGCGCGCCGCCGCCTTGCAGGTGGCGATGGGCGCGGCGCCCGACATCGTGGCGGGATCGTCGCTGCCGCCGTTCTTTCACCAGCTCTATTTCTGGACGCCGCGCCCTCCCGCCGAACTGGGCCGCGACGGGCATCCGAAGGTCGGCGGGCTGATCCCCGACCTCGGCCTGCCGCGGCGGATGTGGGCGGGCGGACGGCTGACTTTCGCGCTCCCGCTGATCGCGGGGCGTCCCGCCGAGCGCATCAGCACCCTCGAGGCGGCGACGCGCAAGACCGGGCGGACCGGGCCGCTGGGCTTCGTCACCCTGCGCCACGAGATCCGGCAGGACGGGGCGCTCTGCCTGACCGAATGGCAGGACCTGGTCTATCGCGAGGATCCGGCCCCCGGTGCCCCGCGCCCGGTGCCGCCCGAGGCGCGGCGGGACGAGACCGAGCGGCGCGAGGCCCGGTTCGATTCCACCGTCCTCTTCCGCTACTCGGCGCTGACCTTCAACGGTCACCGCATCCATTACGATCTCGACTATGCCCGCGACGTGGAAGGCTATGGCGGGCTGGTGGTGCATGGCCCGCTGCTGGCCCAGCAGCTGATGCTGATGGCCGAGGCGGCGCTGGGGCCGCTGGCCGGCTTCGCCTTCCGCGCCTCGGCACCGCTGATCCATACCGAGGCGGCGACGCTCTGCCGCAACGGCCGCGATCTCTGGGTGTGCGGGCCGGACGGGCGGCAATGCATGGGCGCGACGGCCGAGCCGGCGTCATAGCGAGGCGTCGGGGCGGAAGCCCTCGGGGATCGCGTCGCGCCCCTCGAGCACCAGATCGGCCATCACCTCGGCCACTTTCGGCGCCATGCCGAAGCCGATCTTGAACCCGCCATTGGCGATGAACTGCCCCTCGTGCAGCGGATGCGCGCCCAGCATCGGCGCGCGGCTTTTCGCGCGCGGGCGCAGCCCGGCCCAGCGCTCGATCACCGGGGCGCCGTGAAGCAGCGGCAGGGCGTCGCGGGCGCGGTCGATCAGGTCCTCGAGCAGCCCATCGGTGGCGGCGTGATCGTCGTAGTCGCGCTCGCTGGTCGAACCGATGGCGAGGGTGCCGTCGCCATGAGGTACGACATGCAGCCCGCCGGCGAAGATCTGCGGCGCCTGCGCATCGGCATGAAAGCGCAGCAGCGCCGCCTGGCCCTTGACGCCATTGCCGATGGGGCGGCCGAGGGCCTGCGACAGCGCGATCAGCCCGGCGGCGCCGGTGGCGTGGATCACCCGGCCATGATCCTCGCCCTCGGCGGCGATCTCGACCCCGCGCACCCGCAGCGCGGCGGCCAGCGCGGCACAGGCGCGGCGCGGATGCAGCCGGGCGGTGAGCGTGTCGTGGATCAGCCAGCCGGTCGGGCTGGGCGGGGCGAAGGCGCCGGCCTCCTCGGCGCGGCAGACGCGCCAGGCGGCCTTGCCCTGCCAGAGGGTCTCGGTGCCGCGCGCCCGCGCTCGCGCCAGGTCCAGCGCGGCGGCATCGGCGACGGGCTGCAGCCGGCCGGTGCGGGCATAGCCGGGCGAGACCCCGCCCGTGGCCTCGATCTCGGCCCAGAAGGCCTCGGCCAGGATCAGGCTGTCGAACTGGAAGGCCTTCTTCTCGTTCCAGTTCTCCGGCACATGCGGGGCCAGCGCGCCGACCAGCCCGCCGCTGGCCCCGGCGCCCGGCCCGCCCGGGTCGATCACCCGCACCGCGGCGCCGCGCCGGGCGCAGGTCCAGGCGATGGCGAGGCCGAAGATGCCCGCGCCGCGCACCGTCACGTCCGTCCTTGCCAATGCCCGCGTCCTTCGCCAGTGTCGCCGAGCCCCAAGGGGGGCCAGTCACGGGTGCGAGGATGCAGGATCGCTACGCGGAAATACAGTGGCAA
>JAGRMU010000262.1:1687-2289 GCA_020441165.1 Sedimentitalea sp. | reverse complement strand
TCTCCAGCGGCTCTGACGTTTTCGTGGCCGGTTCTTGTCTGAGCCGGCCTTGTCGGCCCGGCATCGAAGCCGTAGATACGGGGGCGACGTTCCGCCCCTCAGCCAAGCCACAAGGCGATGTAAGGGGCGGGTGAATGAGTGTCAACGCCGCCGCCGAGCGCGGCCCGCCAATAGGAAGAATTCATGCCCAGAGCCCTGCCCTTTCTGCCCTCCCTGGCGCTTGCCGCGCTGCTCGCGCTGCCCGCCGCCGTCCAGGCCGAGCCGGATGCCGACACGGTGGTGGCGCGCGTCAACGGCGAGGAGATCACCCTGGGACAGATGATCGTCGCCCATGCCACGCTTCCCGCGCAGTACAAGGAAGCGCCGGCCAACCTGCTCTACGACGCGATCCTGCAGCAGCTGATCCAGCAGACCGCCCTGATGCAGCTGCATACCGGCGATCTGCCGAAGCATATCGAGCTGTCGCTGGCCAACGAGCGCCGCTCGCTGCTGGCCGCCGAGGAGCTCGAGGCGGTGATGCTGGGCGCGGCCAGCGAGGAGGACATCAAGGCCGCCTACGATGCCAAGTACGCCGACGGGTTCGGCGGCAACGAGTTCCAGGC
>JAGRMU010000262.1:676-1614 GCA_020441165.1 Sedimentitalea sp. | reverse complement strand
GCTCGCCGCCGAGAAATCCACCGGCCCCTCGGGCCCCAACGGCGGCGATCTGGGCTGGTTCAGCGAGGGCGACATGGTGCCCGAGTTCGAGGCCGCGGTGATGGCGCTGGAGCCCGGCCAGGTCTCGGAGCCCGTGCAGACCCAGTTCGGCTGGCACGTGATCAAGCTGAACGACGCGCGCAAGAAGGACGCACCGGCGCTCGACACGGTGAAGGACGAGATCGCGGGCGAGCTGCGCCGCGACGCGGTCAACGCCAAGATCGAGGAGGTGACCCGCGCCGCGAGTATCGAACAGGTCGAAATCGACGGGCTGGACCCCGCGATCCTCGGCAATCTCGATCTGGTGAGGAACTGAGCCATGGGCCAGGTGCTGGCCCGCTCGCCGCTGGCCCCGGCGGAGTTCCCCGCATTGCCGCAGGTGCGCGGCGTGCGCTTCGCCAGCACCGCCGCCGGCGTGCGCTACCAGGGGCGCACCGACGTGATGCTGGCCGAACTGGCGCCCGGCACCGCCGTCGCCGGGGTCTTCACCCGCTCGGCGACCCGCTCGGCCCCGGTGCTGGACTGCCAGGCCAAGATCGGCGGCGATAGCGCCGCGGGCGCGGCGATCCTGGTGAACTCGGGCAATTCCAACGCCTTCACCGGCCGGCGGGGCGAGGCATCGGTCGCCGCGATCTGCGCCGGGGTGGCCGAAGCGACCGGCATCCCCGAGGCGCGCGTGTTCACCGCCTCCACCGGGGTGATCGGCGAGCCGCTGCCGCACGAGCGGATCGTCGCGAAATTGCCCGAGCTGCAGGCAGCGCTGGCCGAGGATGCCGTCGAGGCGGCGGCACGGGCGATCATGACCACCGACACCTTCGCCAAGGCATCGGGCCGGCAGGTCGAGATCGACGGGCGCAGCATCGCCATCGCCGGGATCGCCAAGGGCTCGGGCATGATCG
>JAGRMU010000262.1:0-669 GCA_020441165.1 Sedimentitalea sp. | reverse complement strand
GACATGGCGACGATGCTGGTCTACATCTTCACCGATGCGCGGGTCGAACCGCCGGCGCTGCAGGCGCTGCTGGCCGAGACCTGCGAACGCACCTTCAACTGCATCACCGTGGACAGTGACACCTCGACCTCGGACAGCCTGATGCTCTGCGCGACCGGCGCCGCTGGGGTGGACGCGACCGGCCATGCCGGGTTCGCCGAGGCGCTGCATGGGGTGATGCTGGATCTGGCGCACCAGGTGGTGCGCGACGGGGAGGGCGCGACCAAGTTCGTCGAGATCCGGGTGACCGGCGCGGCCAGCGATGGCGAGGCCAAGACCCACGGGATGTCGATCGCCAACTCGCCGCTGGTCAAGACCGCCATCGCGGGAGAGGACCCGAACTGGGGCCGCATCGTCATGGCGGTGGGCAAGTCCGGGGCCGCCGCCGACCGCGACCGGCTGAGCATCCGCTTCGGCGATATCCTGGTGGCCGAGAACGGCTGGGTCAGCCCGTCCTACCGCGAGGCCGACGCCGCCGCCTACATGAAGGGCCAGGAGATCGTGATCGCGGTGGACCTGGGGCTGGGAAGCGGCGCCGCCACGGTCTGGACCTGCGATCTGACCCACGCCTATATCGACATCAACGCGGATTACCGCTCTTGAAAGCCGATGCGGCCGGTCCGGCGCGCG
>JAGRMU010000037.1:22651-46954 GCA_020441165.1 Sedimentitalea sp. | reverse complement strand
TCCTGGATCTCGTCGATGATCTCGAAGGTGTCGCGGCTTTCGCGGTCCATCTTGTTGCAGAAGGTCAGGATCGGCAGGTCGCGCAGCCGGCAGACCTCGAAGAGCTTCTGGGTCTGGCTTTCCACCCCCTTGGCGCCGTCGATCACCATCACCGCCGCGTCGACCGCGGTGAGCGTGCGATAGGTGTCCTCGGAGAAGTCGCTATGGCCGGGCGTGTCGACCAGGTTGAAGCGGAAGCCCTTGTAGTCGAAGGACATGGCCGAGGCCGAGACCGAGATGCCGCGGTCCTTTTCCATCTGCATGAAATCGCTGCGCGTGCGCCGCGCCTCGCCCTTGGCGCGGACCTGGCCGGCCATCTGGATGGCGCCCCCGTAAAGCAGGAACTTCTCGGTCAGCGTGGTCTTGCCGGCATCGGGGTGCGAGATGATGGCGAAGGTCCGGCGCCGGGCGATCTCCGGCGGCAGGGCGGGGCGATTTGAGACGGTGTCGAGCATGAGCGCGCGTATATCAGGGATGGGGCCGGGCGCAAGAATGACGGCGTGGCCCCGGCGTGGGCCGGGGTCCATCCTATGCCCGTGCCTATTCCGCCGCCCTCAGCGGCGGGGGGGCGGGGTGGAGTTGCGGCGCGGGCAGCGGTTCGGGATCGAGGGTTTCCCAGATGATCTCGCTCTCGCCGATCTGCCGGGCGGCGCGGTTCAGCGCCATGTCCCGGGCGATGCGGCTGCCGCGGCCGCTGCCGAGGCGCGCGAGCAGGCGGGCGAACCAGATCAGGTAGGTGGTGACCCAGACCCGCAGCGCCAGCATCGAGGGGGTGACCACCAGGGTCAGCACGGTGGCGATGCCGAGGCCGAAGACCACTGCCGTCGCCAGCTGCTTCCACCAGAGCGAGGTGGGGCTGTCGATGGCATAGCCGCCGCCGATGAAATCGAGGCTGAGCCCGAACATCATCGGCGCGAGGCCCGCCATGGTGGTGATCGTGGTCAGCAGCACCGGGCGGATGCGCGCCTCGGCGGTGCGGGTGATCGCCTCGATGCGCGGCATGTACTGGGTGTATTCCTGGTAGGTGTCGATCAGCACGATGTTGTTGTTCACCACGATCCCGGCCAGCGCCACGATGCCGGTGCCGGTCATGATGATCGAGAAGGGCTGCTGCATGACCATCATCCCGATCAGCACGCCGGTGGTCGAAAGCACCACCGCCAGCAGCACCAGCACCGAGTTGTAGAAGCTGTTGAACTGCGCCAGCAAGATAATGAACATCAGCCCCAGCGCGCCGAGGAAGGCGCTTTGCAGGAAGGCCTGGCTTTCGGCCTGCTCCTCGCGGTCGCCGGTCCATTCCCAGCTGACGCTGGCCGGGAAGGGCAGGGTGTCGAGCCATTCGGAAAGCGCGGCAATCCGTTCGTTGGCATTGATCGGGACCAGCCGCGCGCCGTCCTCCAGCGCCTGCTGCACCTCGCCGGCGCTGCCGGCCGCGCCCAGCTCGACCAGCGCGAAGCGGTCGCCGGCGGCGTTGCGGATCAGCGTGCCGGCCGGCGCGGCGTCCGGGGTCACCGCCTGCACCACTGCCAGTTCGGCCTCGGTGCCGCTGGCATCGCGGCCGATCACCTTGGAGAGGCCGGGCGTCACGTCTGCCTTGACGTCGTAATAGCGCTGCTGGTCCACCCGGTCGATCTGCGCGAGTTTCGGCATCGGCTTGCGGGTGATGAAGTTGGCCAGCGGCACCAGCCCGTCCTCGGTGCGCACGCGCAGCGTGTCGAGCGTGCTCAGCACCCGGTCCTCGCGCGGCAGGCGCACCCTGATGTCGATCTCCTCGTCCGAGGTGTCGACCCGCATCGTGTCCAGCAGGATGCCGCGGGTGACCAGCTGCACCATCGCGCCCACCGTGGCCACGTCGGCGCCGAAGCGGCCGGCCTTCTCGACATCGACGTCGATCTGCCAGTCGATGCCGGGCAGGGGCAGGGTGTCCTCGATCCGGAACAGGCCGGGGGTCTTCTCGAATTGCGCGCGGGCGATCTCGGCGGCGCGGGTCAGATCCCCCATGCCGTCGCCCTTGAGGCGCAGATGCACCGGCTTGCTGGAGGCCGGACCGCGCCCCAGCGGGGTGATCTCGGCCTCGAAGCCGGGCAGCTTGGCCAGTTCGTTCTCGAGCTGCTCGATGACGAAATCGCCGTCATAGGCGGGGGCCGAGACCTGCCGGTGGGCGCGCCCGCCCAGCCAGGGCTGGCTCACGGTCGGGCGGTCCTCCCAGGGGATGATCTCGAACTGCACCTGGCCGATGGTGTCGCGCGGGGCCTGGCCGCCGCTGGCATCGGTGTTGAGCCCGCCATCCCCGGCAAAGGCGAAGACGTTGATCACCGCAGGATGGGCGCGGATCACCTCCTCGGCCTGCCGGACCATGCCGTCGGCCTCGGTCAGCGAGACGTTGCCGCGGGCGCGGACATAGACCGTGGCCTGCTCGGGCTCGGATTCGACGAAGAACTCGACCCCCCTGGAGTTGGCCGGGAACAGCACCATGCTGATGTAGAAGACACCCGAGAACACCGCCACCACCGCGACGACCGGCATCACCGGGTTGCCGACGATCAGCTTGATGAAATGCCCGAAGAGCGTGTGGCGGTTGCCGGTGCGGATTTCCTTCGGCTTGCGGATGATCTTGGCCGCGCCCAGGGTCACCGACGCGGCGAAGGCGCCGAAGAGGAAGAGCGCCGCCCCGGCCAGCGATGCGGCCATCGGCGGCAGCGCGCCTTCGGGGAGCAGATAGGCCGGGTTCAGCACCTGCATCGCGCCGAGGAAGATGAGGTAGAGCGACGGCGGCACCAGAGCCGCGCGCGCCCACCAGGGCAGGCGGGCGCGCAGGACATCCGAGCCGCGCCCGAAGAGGCGGCTCATCCGCCCGGTCACCCCGCCCATCACCGGCAGGTAGATCAGCGCCACCACCAGCGACGCCGAGAGCACGAAGATCAGCGTCACCGGCAGCATGCCCATGAACTCGCCCGGCACGCCCGGCCAGAACAGCATCGGCAGGAAGGCGCAAAGCGTCGTCGCGGTGGAGGAGACCACCGGCCAGAACATCCGCTGCGCCGCCTCGACATAGGCGTGCATCGGCCCGACGCCCTCGGAGATGCGCTTGTCGGCGTATTCCACCACCACGATGGCGCCGTCCACCAACATCCCCACGGCGAGGATCAGGCCGAACATCACGATGTTCGACACGCTGACCCCCATCACCGCGAGGAAGGCGAAGCAGAGCAGGAAGGAGGTCGGGATGGCGAAGCCGACCAGCAGCGCGGCGCGGATGCCGAGCGAGGACAGCACCACGATCATCACCAGCGCGATGGCGGTCAGCACCGAGCCTTCCAGCTGGCTGACCATGCTGCCGACGACCCGGCTCTGGTCGTTCGAGGTGCCGATCTCGACCGCGACCTGCAATTCCTCGGGCCACAGGGCCTGCGCCCCGGCGATGGTTTCCTTGACCATGGCCACGGTGTCGATCAGGTTGTAGCCCTTGCGCTTGACCACCTGCAGCGCCACGGTCGGCTCGCCATCGAAGCGCGCGGTGCCCTTGCGATCCTCGAAGGTATAGTTGATCTGCGCGAGATCGCCGAGGGTGATCACCCGGTCCTCGTTGGTCTTGACCGGCAGCGCATAGATGTCGCGCACATCCTTGAAGGACGAGGGGATCTTGACGCTGAACGTGCCCTGGTCGGTCTCGATCTCGCCGGCGGCGATCAGCTGGTTGTTGTTCTGCACCACGTTGATCAGCTCCATCGCGGTGACGTTGTAGGCCTCCAGCCGCAGCGGGTCGATCACCACCTCGACCATCTCGTCGCGGTTGCCGGCGATGCCCGCCTCGAGCACCGCGTCGAGCGATTCCAGCCGGTCCTGCAATTCCTTGGCGATGCGCGCCATGGTGCGCTCGGGCACGTCGCCGGTCAGGTTCACCACCACGATCGGAAACTCCGAGAAGTTGATCTCGGTGATGGTGTATTGCTCGGCGCCGCTGGGAAACTTGGCCTGGGCCGAGTTCATCGCGTCGCGCACATCGGCCATGGTCGCGGTCTTGTCCCAGCCGAACTCGAATTCCAGCGCCACCCCGGCATAGCCCTCGGCGGCGGTTCCGGTCATCTTCTTCAGCCCGTCGAGATCCGCGAGCTCGGTCTCCATCGGCTTGACCAGCAGGCTTTCGCTGTCCTCGGCGGAGATGCCGGGAAAGACCACCGACACGAAGAGCGCGGGGATCTCGATATCCGGCTCGCCTTCCTTTGGCAGGCCCATGTAGGCATAGCCACCGACGATCAGCGAGATCGCGATGAAGGCCAGGACCATCCGCGCCCGCGCCGCGGCCCAGGAGACGATACCGGTCATTGCGCGGCCTCGCGATAGGTCGGCGCGACCCGCACGCCCTCGGTGACGAAATCCTGGCCGACCACGATCACGTCGGCCTGTTCGGGCAGCCCGCTGACCCAGACGCCGTCGACGTTGTCGCGGATCAGCTCGACCGGCACGAAGCCGACGATGTCGCCTTCGTTGACCACGCGCACGCCGAGCCGGCCGTCATTGTTCAGGGTCAGCGCCGATTGCGGCACCTTGTGCGCCAGCGCCCCGTTCGAGGCGACCGCGATGGCGGCGGTCTGCCCGTCGCTGATCGCCAGATCGGGGTTCGGCACGGAAATCTCGATCTCGAAGGTGCGGGTGCTGGGATCGGCCGAACGGCTGATGAAGCTGACCGTGCCCTCGACGGTGGTGCCGGTGGCCAGTTCGGCCCGGGCCGGGGCGCCAAGCGCGATGCGCGCGACCTCGGTTTCCGGCACGAAGCCGACCAGCTTGATCGGGTCGAGCTGGATCACCGTGGCGCAGAGGCTGCCGGGCTGCATCAGGCTGCCAAGCTCGGCGGCGTCCGATTCCAGCAGCCCGCCGAAGGGCGCGACGATGGTCAGCCGCTCGATCTCGCGCTTGGCGGCGGCGACGGCGGCGGCGGCGGCCTCGATCCCCGCCTGGGTGGCCTCGAGCCCGGACTCGGCGGTGGCGATGCCGGCTTCGGCCGAGCTTACCGCCGCCTGGCTGGCGGCGACGCGGGTTTCGGAGGCGTATCCGCCCTCCTTGAGCTTGTCGGCGGCGTTGAAGTTCAGCCGGGCCTCGGCCAGCCGCGCCTTGGCTTCCTGCAGCCGCGCCTCGGTCTCGGGCACCCGGCTTTTGGCCTCGCTCAGCCGCGCCTCGGCCTCGGCCAGCGCAGCCTCGCGGGTGCCGGGGTCGAGCTGGCAGAGCACGTCGCCCGCCTCGACGAAGGCGCCCTTGCGCAGCGGCTCGGAGATCACCACCGCGGAGGTTTCGGCGCGCACCTCGACCTGGCGCACCGCGCGGGTCTGGCCGCGCAGGATCACCGCGCTGTCGATGGTCTGGGCCTGCGAGCGCAGCACCACGACGCCGACGGCCTTGCCGCCGGCGGGTTTGGCGGCGGGCGCCGCCGTGTCCTCGGCGCCGGGAACGGCCGCCTCTGCGGAGGCCTCGCCGCGCGCGAAGGCCAGCAGCGCATCGCGTTCGAAGACGATGGCATAGAGCCCAAGCGTCACCAGCAGGGCGGTGAGGACGGGGATCAATCGCATGTCCGGCCTTTCTGAGCTCTAGTCGTGACCTGAGCGCCGCGCGCGTCATGCCCGGCCATATATGCACTGTCTACGCTAAACTGACCGGTTCAGATTAAATTTTTCGGCACCGCCGCGCAAGCACCGGCCGATTCTTTGGCCGCACCCCCACTTGGCTTGCCCGGGCAGGCAGGCTAAGAGAAACCCGCGAAGGCAGGGCGCATCCGGGTGGGGGCGCATCTGTCGCGGAGTGCGGCGTGCCGATGCGGACCGCCAGGGGCCGGAGGCGCCGGCCCGCAGCGGCCGGATCAGAGCCAGAGCAGGGGCGAGGGGCATGAGCGACACGGACAGTTTCATCGACGAGGTGACCGAGGAGGTCCGGCGCGACCGGCTCTTCGCGCTGCTGCGCCGCTATGGCTGGATCGCGGTGCTGGCGATCCTGCTGATCGTGGGCGGTGCCTCGTGGAACGAATACCGCAAGGCGCAGGAGCGCGCCGCGGCGCAGGCGCTGGGCGATGCGATCGTCGCGGCGCTGGCCAATGACGCGCCCGAGGCCCGCGCCGAGGCGCTGAACGCGGTGACCGCCGGCAGCCCCGGCGGCGCGGCCCTGCTGCGCTTTCTCACCGCGGCGGCGCTGACCGCCTCGGGCAAGACCGCCGACGCGGTGGCCGAGCTGGAGGAGGTGGCGCGCACCGGCGAGCTGCCCGAGATCTACCGCCAGATCGCCGCCTTCAAGGCCCTGACCCTGCAGACCGACAGCCTGCCGGCCGCAGACCGGCGCCTGCAGTTCGAGGCGCTGGCCCAGCCGGGCGCGCCGCTGCGGCTCCTGGCCGAGGAGCAGCTGGCGCTGATCGACATCGCCGAGGGGCAGAGCGAGGCCGCCATCGGCCGGCTGCAGGCGATCCTGCAGGACGCCGAGACCAGCGCGGACTTGCAACAGCGCGCGGCGCAGGCAATTGTGGCGCTCGGCGGCGAGCCGCAGCGCCTGCCCGGCCCGCAAGGCTGACGCAGCGCGGCCCGCGAACACGAGCAACGGATCGGCACCCATGACCGCAGCGACCTCTCCCTTCCGCGTCGGCCTTGCCGTCCTCTTCTCGGCCCTGACCGCGCTCAGCGCCTGCCAGACGCCGGAGCTGATCCTGCCCGGCAAGCGCGAATCGCTGCGTGCCGGCATGGGCGAGGACCCGGCGATGACGGCGCCGATCGAGAATGTCAGCCGTCCGATCAGCCTGCCGGCCAGCCGCAACAATGCCGAGTGGCCGCAGAGCTTCGGCACCGAGAGTTTCCGCACCGCCAATGCCGCGCTGCGCATCGCGCCGCAGCGGATCTGGTCGGTCCGCATCGGCGAGGGCGATGGGCGCCGGGTGCGCATCACCGCCGATCCGGTGGTCGGCGGCGGGCTGATCTACACGCTCGATTCGGGCGCCCGCGTCTCGGGGGTGACCCCCGCCGGGCAGATCGCCTGGAGCGCCGACCTGACGCCGCCCGCCGACAGCGAGGGCCAGGCCACCGGCGGAGGCCTCGCCTATGCCGATGGCACGCTCTACGTCTCGCTGGGCTTCGGGCGGCTGGCCGCGCTCGATGCGCGCAGCGGCGCGGTGCGCTGGATCCAGCGGCTCGAGGCCACCGGCAGCGGCCAGCCGCTGGTGGTGGGCGGAATCGTCTACCTGGTGGCCGGCGATGACACCGGCTGGGCGGTCAACGCGTCCAACGGGCGCATCGAGTGGCAGTTCGACGTCGCGCCCAGCATCACCAACGTGCTGGGCGCCCCGGCGCCGGTGCTGGCCGGCGACCTGGTGGTCTTCGCCTTCGGGGGCGGCGACCTGGTCGCCACCTTCCGGCGCGGCGGGCTGCGGCGCTGGAGCGCCACCGTCTCGGGCCAGCGGCTGGGGCTGGCGGTGTCGCGCATCTCGGACATCACCGGGGCGCCGGTGGTCGCGGGCAACCGGGTCTACGTCGCCAATTTCTCGGGCCGCATGGTGGCGCTGGACGCCGGCAGCGGCGAGCGGATCTGGACCGCCCGGCAGGGCGCGATCAGCCCGGTCTGGCCGGCCGGCGGCAGCGTCTTCGCGGTCACCGATCTCAACCAGCTGGCGCGGCTCGACGCCGCCGACGGCAGCGTGATCTGGGCCGTGGACATGCCGAAATTCGTCAAGGACAAGCCCAAGCGTCGGGCCGAGGTCTATGCCAATTACGGGCCGATCCTGGCCGGCGGCCGCCTGGTCACCGCCTCCAGCGACGGCTATCTGCGCTTCTTCTCGCCGCAGGACGGATCGCTGGTCGCCACCGCCGAGATCCCCGGCGGCGCCACCACCGGCCCGGTGGTCGCAGGCAGCACCCTTTACGTGGTCAGCGCCAACGGCGAGTTGCACGCCTTCCGGTGATCCGCCGGGCCGGTGCAGGCGCTGCGGTCGCGACACGCGCGGCGTTCCCGCCGCAGCCATTGTTTGCGTCCGGCCCCGAAACGCTCTAGAGCGCGCAACGGGTAACCCGAAAGCGCCGCGCCATGACCTTCACCCTTGCCATCGTGGGCCGTCCCAACGTCGGCAAATCCACCCTCTTCAACCGCCTGGTGGGCAAGCGGCTGGCGCTGGTCGACGACCAGCCCGGCGTGACCCGCGATCTGCGCGAGGGGGCGGCGCGGCTGGCCGACCTGCGCTTTACCGTGATCGACACCGCCGGGCTGGAGGACGTGACCGACGACAGCCTGCAGGGCCGGATGCGGCGGCTGACCGAGCGGGCGGTGGACATGGCCGACATCTGCCTCTTCCTGATCGACGCCCGCGCCGGGGTCACCCCCACCGACGAGGTCTTCGCCGAGATCCTGCGCCGCCGCGCCGGCCATGTCATCCTTGCCGCCAACAAGGCCGAGGGCGCAGCCGCCGATGCGGGAGTGATCGAAGCCTACGGGCTGGGCCTGGGCGATCCGATCCGGCTCTCGGCCGAGCATGGCGAGGGGCTGAACGATCTCTATGCCCGGCTGATGCCGCTGGCCGACGGTTTCGCCGAGCAGGCCGAGGCGGACGCGCCCGAGACCGACGTCGATGTCTCGGACGACATCGAGGCCGCCCCGCACGCCCCCAGCGCCGCGCGTCCGTTGCAGGTCGCGGTGGTCGGCCGCCCCAATGCCGGCAAATCGACCCTGATCAACCGCATCCTCGGCGAGGACCGGCTGCTGACCGGGCCCGAGCCCGGCATCACCCGCGACGCGATCAGCCTGCGGGTCGACTGGGCCGGCCCGGACGGGGTGGCGGTGCCGATGCGTCTCTTCGATACCGCCGGGATGCGCCGCAAGGCCAAGGTGCAGGAGAAGCTGGAAAAGCTCTCGGTCAGCGACGGGCTGCGGGCGGTCAAGTTCGCCGAGGTGGTGGTGGTGCTGCTGGACGCCGCCATCCCCTTCGAGAGCCAGGACCTGCGCATCGCCGATCTGGCCGAGCGCGAGGGCCGCGCCGTGGTGGTGGCGGTCAACAAGTGGGACGTCGAGGAAAACCGACAGGAGAAGCTGCGCGAGCTGCGCGAAAGCTTCGAGCGGCTGCTGCCGCAACTGCGCGGCGCGCCGCTGGTCACGGTCTCGGCGAAGACGGGGCGGGGGCTCGACCGGCTCCATGCCGCGATCCTGCGCGCCTACGAGGTCTGGAACCGCCGGGTGCCGACCGCCGCGCTGAACCGCTGGCTGTCGGGCATGCTCGAGCAGCACCCGCCGCCTGCGCCGCAGGGCAAGCGCATCAAGCTGCGCTACATGACCCAGGCCAAGACGCGGCCCCCCGGCTTCGTGGTGATGTGCAGCCATCCCGACAAGATGCCCGAAAGCTATACGCGCTACCTGGTGAACGGGCTGCGGACCGATTTCGACATGCCCGGCACGCCGATCCGCCTGCACATGCGCGGCCAGAGCGACCGCAACCCCTACAAGGACCGCAAGAAGGCGGGCCCCAGCAAGCTGCGCAAGCATACCGAGGGGCGGCGGAAATGAACCCGCAGGAGCTGATGCGCGAGTTCATCACCCTCTTCGTGGTGATCGACCCGATCGGATCGGTGCCGGTGTTCCTCTTTGCCACCGCCGCCGTGCCCGCCCGGCTGCACCGCGCCTTCGCGCTGCGCGCGGTGCTGATCGCGGCGGCGGTGCTGATGGGGTTTCTCGCCGGCGGGCAGTTCCTGCTCGAGGCGCTGGGGCTGCGGCTCGGCACCTTCCAGATCGCCGGCGGCATCGTGCTCTTCCTCTTCGCGCTCAGCATGATCTTCGGCGAGTCCAAGCCCGAGCGCGAGATCGTCGAGGCCGAGAACGAGGATCTCTCCGGCGCGGTCTTCCCGATGGCGATGCCCTCGATCGCCTCGCCCGGCGCGATGCTGGCGGTGGTGATCCTGACCGACAACCACCGTACCTCGCTGGCCGATCAGGCGATCACCGCGGCGCTGCTGCTGGCGGTCCTGGCGATCACCTTCGTCTTCCTGCTGCTCGCGGGCCGCATCCAGCGGATGATCGGGTCCACCGGCGCCAGCGTGATCAGCCGGATCATGGGCATCATCCTGGCCACGGTGGCGGTGGATTCGGTGCTGGCCGGGCTGGAGGTGCTCGGGGTGCTGAGCCTGACCGGCTGACCGGGCCGGTGCGACCCGAGGCGCGATTGAATCCCCGCCCGAAATCCTGTCAAATGCGCCGGACGCCCCCTGGCCCCAGACCCGCGGAAGAAGTGCGATGACCGAATTCAACCTGCGCGAATACACCCGCCAATACTGCGACAAGGACAACCGCGTCGCGGCGCTGAACTTCTTCGGCACTTTCGCGGTCTATTTCGTCTCGCTGTGGCTGGCGATCACCCAGCTCCACCTGTGGTACGTGCTGATCCCGGCCTGCGTCGTCCACGCCTTCTCGGCGGTGCGCCTCTACGTTCTGCAGCACGATTGCGGCCACCATTCGCTCTTCGAGACGCGGCGGCAGAACGAGCTTGCGGGGCATGCGCTCTCGCCCTTCACCTTCGCGCCTTTCGAGGTGATGAAGCAGAACCACAACCTGCATCACGCCAATATCGGCAATCTCGATCACCGCGAGACCGGCGAGATCAACACCATGACCCTGGCCGAATGGAACGCCGCGGGCTTCTGGCAGCGCCTGCAATACAGGCTCTACCGCAACCCGTTCATCCTGGTGCCGGTGGGGGCGCTCTTCACCTATTTCATCCGCTACCGCTGGCCGAAGAACACGGTGCGCTTCGGCTGGAAGGGCGTGGCGCTGCACAACCTGGCGGTGCTGGCCTGGGTCACGCTGATCTGGGCGCTCTCGGGCTGGACGGGCCTCGGCGTCTATTTCGCCGCCTCGATGCTGGGCGGGATGCTGGGGGTGTTCCTGGTCTACCTGCAGCACAATTTCGAGGACACCTATTGGGACCGGCGCCCGGGGCTCGATCCGCATCTGGCGGCGATCGAGGGCTCGTCCTGCCTGGATTTCGGCTGGTGGTTCGACACCGCGGTGGCCTGCATCACCCTGCACGACATCCACCACCTGAATTCGCGCATCCCCTCCTACCGGCTGCGCGCCTGCCACTACAACCTGCCCGAGGAGATCGCCCCGCGCCGGATCAGGTTCCCCGAGGCGGTGGCGGCGCTGAACCTCAAGCTCTGGGACGAGGACCTGGGCCGGCTGGTGCCTTTCCCGCGCCGCGCGGCGGGCCTTGAGCCGAGCGGGCAGGGCGCGGCCTGAGAGGGCGCCCGCGATGGCGAGCGATCCCGCGCGCAACACGGCCAACGTCAAGGCCTTCTACGAGGTGATGTTCAATAGGGCCGGCCGCGCGAGGCGGTGGAGCGCTATGTCGGCGCGACCTATATCCAGCACAATCCCCATGTCGCCGACGGCAAGGAGGGGTTCATCGCCTATTTCGAGCGCATGGCGACGGACTATCCCGGCAAGCGGGTCCGCTTCGTTCGCGCCGTGGCCGAGGGCGACCTGGTGGCGCTGCATTGCCACCAGACCTGGCCGGCAGCGACGATTATGCCGGGATCGACATCTTCCGCTGCGACGCGGAGGGCCGGATCGTCGAGCACTGGGACGTGCTGCAGGTCATCCCCGAAACCGCGCGCAACGACAACGGCATGTTCTGACCGCCGCGCCGGGTCAGCGGCGCCGGGCCGAATCGACTGCCGCCAGCGTGGCCACCAGAGCGCCGAGCGCCGCGAAGAGCAGCACCGGACCGGCCTCGCCCCAGTTGGCGACCATGACGCCGACCAGCGCCCAGACCACCCCGGCACCGTACTCGGCCGCGTCGGGGACCGTCCAGAGCACCGCCAGCGCGATGGCCAGCGCCAGGGCCAGCGCCACCAGCGCCGCCGGCACCGCGCCCGTCAGCCCGTATCCGGCCAGCAGCAGCCCGATGGAGACCGAGCTGGCCGCGGTCAGCCAGCCGGCATAGAGCGCGACCGGCGCCCGGCCCAGCCAGCGGTCCAGCACCGGCGCCTTCGCCAGCGCCACCAGCGCCGAGACGAGCATGACCCAGATCAGGACCGTGGCCGCCAGCGGGCTGACCATCGCCACCGGCAGCCAGGTCACGCCGACGCCCAGCGACAGGGCCAGCGCCGGGCGCATCGGCGCCCAGTCCACCGCCCGGGCGCGGGCCAGCATCCCGAACCCCGCGCCGAGGATCAGCCAGGCATAGATCAGCCCCCAGATCGCGAAGGCATAGCCCGCCGGCTGCACCGGCGGGTGGTCCTGCGGCACCGGGAACTGGTCCGGCGTGAAGCCGCCGAAACCGGGGGTCAGCAGCGGCGAGGCGGCGAAGGCCAGCGCGGCCAGCAGCACCAGCACCGCCATGACCGGGGAGGGACGCAGACCGCTCATGCCAGCGCCCCCTCGTCCGTCAGCGTCAGCTTGCCGCCCAGCCAGGGCGCCAGGACCTTCGGCAGGGCGACCGAGCCGTCCGCCTGCTGGCCGTTCTCAAGCACCGCGATCAGGCAGCGCCCCACCGCCAGGCCCGAGCCGTTCAGCGTGTGCACGAACTCGGGCTTGCCGCCGCCCGCGGGGCGGAACCGGGCGTTCATCCGCCGCGCCTGGAAATCGCCGCAGGTCGAGACCGAGGAGATCTCGCGATAGGCGTTCTGCCCCGGCAGCCAGGCCTCGATGTCGTAGGTGCGCCGGGCGCCGAACCCCATGTCGCCGGTGCAGAGCACCACGGTGCGGTAGGGGATGCCGAGGCGCTCGAGAATGCCCTCGGCGCAGCGCAGCATCCGTTTCTGCTCGGCGTCGCTGTCCTCTGGGCGGGTGATCGAGACCATCTCGACCTTCTCGAACTGGTGCTGGCGCAGCATGCCGCGGGTGTCCTTGCCCGCCGAGCCCGCCTCGGAGCGGAAGCAGAGCGAATGGGCGGTATAGCGGCGCGGCAGCTCGGTTTCGTCGAGCAGGCAGTCGTTCACGGTGTTGGTCAGCGTCACCTCGGAGGTGGGGATCAGCCACCAGCCCTCACGGGTCTGGTAGCTGTCGTCGCCGAATTTCGGCAGCTGGCCGGTGCCATACATCATCTCCTCGCGCACCAGCACCGGGGCGTTGACCTCGGTCAGCCCGTTCTCGGCGACGTGGGTGTCCAGCATGAACTGCGCCAGCGCCCGGTGAATGCGCGCCACCGCGCCCGAGAGCATCACGAAGCGCGCCCCGGAAAGCTTGGCCGCGGTCTCGAAATCCATGCCGCCCTGCACGCCCTTGAGGTCGAAATGCTCCACCGGCGCGAAGGCGAAATCGCGCGGCGTGCCCCAGCGGTTGACCTCGACATTGCCGGTCTCATCGGCGCCCTCGGGCACGTCCTCGGCGGGCAGGTTCGGGATCTCGGCCAGCCGCGCGGTCAGCCGCGCGTCGAGATCGCGCGCCTCGGCCTGCATCGCCGCCACTTCCGCCTTCTTCTCGGCGACCAGCGCGCGCAGCCGCTCGAATCTGGCCTCGTCGCCGCGCGCCTTGGCGGCGCCGACCTCCTTGCTGGCGGCGTTCTGCTCGGCCTGCGCAGTCTCGGCGGCGGTGATCCGCGCCCGCCGCTCGGCATCGAGGGCCAGCAACTCCGCCGAGACCGCCGCCTCGCCGCGCCGGGCAAGGGCGGCGTCGAAGGCCTGAGGCGTGTCGCGGATGGCGCGGATGTCATGCATGGGAGCGCTCCTTGCTGGGTGAATCGGTTGCCGGCCTTATGCCCCAACCGGACCCGCAAGGGTAGGGCAGGGATGCCGCGCGGCCAGAATTCCGGGCGGGGGGCCAGACGCAGCGATTTGCAGGCGGGAAAGACCGCGCATCGTCAGGGAATTGCAGCGCCGTGCGTTGTCTTCGTCGGGTGGCCGGCGCCGCGCGGAAATCTTGCGTGCGGCACGTGCCCGGAGATTGCAATTCTGCCCCCCGCGTCCTATATTCGAAATGTCCTTCGGGACTATGGACATAAACGCGCTCGTAATAAGCGGATCGGACCCGGGGGCGGTACCCGGCGGCTCCACCAAAATCCTTCATTTGGGGATCATGGGGCCGAAACAGGATCGACGAACGTCTAAAGGGGTTTGCTTTGTCCCGGCGGTCTGCCACCGTTATCGGCGAAAACAGTACAATTGCAAATGACAATCGTGCTCCGGTTGCCGTTGCTGCGTAAGCAGTAACCAGACCGAAACCTAAGCCCTTGCGCCTAGCAGCGTAAGGCGGGGTTCGCAGGCACCTGGCAACAGAAGCCTGCACTTCACCTTCCCGCCCTATCCGTCTGGTTTCGCGCCGCAATCCGTTGTGCTTGGCCGTTTGCCGATGCGGCCGACTGGCGATGGCTCCGGCGGCGATGAGACGCTCGAACTCCCGAAATTTTCGGTATCAACGAAAGCGCCCTACGAGACTGCATTCACTAATTTGCTTCCAACTGAAATCGACCGCACGAAAAACGCTCAATGAAGTCAGTGCGTTGGAATGTATGCCACTGCTACCGCTTTCACAACACCCGACACGTCCTGCGCGGTGCGAAATGCAGCAAAGTGCAGAAGCTGTGCCGCGGGCGCAGGGGAAGCCGATGTGATGTGCTACCCAACGCGCCCTCGGCCGTTGTCGGAGTTTGCGGGCTTCTGAAGCGAGACCCGTCTTTGGATCACCCTGGGCTGGAGTTTCCGGGCTTGATCGGGGCAGCTGGCCGGTTCGGCTGCCTGCCCTGTAGCCGATCGCGCCGTGGGGTCGATCCTCGTTGTCGTATCTGGGCCAACCCGTCATAGCGCGTCTTCCAGTTGAAGTACGTCGCCTGGCTGATCCCCGCCTTGCGACAGATCTCCGCCACGGGCATCCCGTCAGCGCCTTGCTTCAAGATGAATGGTCACCGCTTTGGAGGATTCGAGCGAGCCGTTCCAGGCGATGGTCACATGCGCGCCGAGGGTCTCGGGCGGCGCGACATCGTTCGGCAACGGGGTGAACTACGCATGGCTTTAGCGGTGCCAACGGGTTGGAGCTCTTTCCAGTTCGCGTGGCAATGCCTCATCAGGACCGTCAGCGCTGGGCGCCCATCGTAGCCGCAGCGGCTGTCACTGTTGGTGAGAGGGCACCAACTGGGGCATTTCCAGCCACCTCGGGTGCCAGAGGTGCTTATTTTGCTGGTTCGGAGAGCCTTGGTTGGGGTGGTGCGAAACTTATCTAAGATATTGATATATAATAGTAATATAGCGCATCAGAGAATATGGTGTCAATTCTGTTGAAGGAAAAACCTGAATGTGCACCAGGCTGTGCTCCATCGAGACTGCGCGTCCGCGCCATGCATCGCGATCCTTGGAGTCGTGTCACCTTCTGCATGCACGCTTGCGCGGAGGACGAACCCGTTTTCTTGCCGTGGCGCGGGGGGTGCAATGCGGAGCCTGGTGCCTCCTCAATCGCCAGGACGCATCAAAAGGGCGGCTCGCGCCCCAGCTCTTTGCGTTTCGTGTTGCAGCATTGGATCATGAGTCCGAACGGCCGCATTGGGGAGCCCCTTGCCGTGGACAACAATTTTTGCGTCCGTTCGAACGCATATCTTGACGTCAGGGGCCGAAGGTCTCATTTTGTGTTCGAACGAACTCATGCGGCGACGCCATGCATCAACGATCCATTTCAGCGGCCGATATCGGCAAAGCCATCCAGCAACGCCGAAAGGCTCTGAAGATGACCCAGGACGACCTTTCCCAGGTGGTGGGTGTCGGACGGAAGTTCATCTCCTCCGTGGAGAACGGAAAGGACACGGCGCAGATCGGACTGATCCTCGATCTGTGCCGCGAACTCGGCCTCGAACTCACGCTGACGACGGGCGGCGGATGCGGGCAGGGCTATGGCGACAGCCAGGCCCGCCCGCAAGATCGGAGCGCCGGGGCGTGAACGTCACCCTCGATGTCTACATCGAGGGCGTCGATGCGCCGGTCGCCCGACTCACGGGAGAGGAGGGAACCATGTCCTTCCGCTACTTGACGGATACTGCGCAGATCTCGCTTTCCCTGCCGGTTCGCGAGGCGGCCTTCGGAGATGCCGAGGCCCGCGCCTTCTTTGCCAACCTGATCTTCGAGAACGAACAGCGTGAGCAGGTCATGGCACGACATGGCATCGACAACGACGATATCGCAGGTCTTCTCTTTCATCTTGGCAAAGACTGCCCCGGAGCGATCAGCTGCGTACCCATGGGCGATGCGCCCGGGAAGCGCTCGGGAAGCGCCCGGGCGACCTGGCGCGCGACTATCGCCCGCTCGAGGACATCGAGGCCGTCATGGCCGGGCTCGAGCACCGCCGCCTGCCGGCCGGTGCCCCGATCCCTCTCCCCTTGCCGGGGTGCAGGGGAAGATGGCTGTCGCCGTGCATGAAGGTCGCCTCCTGCTTCCCGAAGATGGAGCGCCCACGACCCACATCCTCAAGGTCCCTCGCCCGGCCGAGCGCAGCCTCGTTCAGGATGAACTCTCGCTCCTCCGGATCGCGGCCGGGGTCCAGGGTCACCCGGTGGTTCGAGCCGAGGTTCTCGAGGCAGGCGCGTATCGCGGCCTGCTCATCGAGCGCTACGATCGGCGCATCGAGGATGGGCTGGTCACCCGAATTCACCAGGAAGATTTCTGCCAGGCACTCGGCTTGGCACCGGCGCTGAAATACGAGCGCGACGCGGCCATCCCGGAGCGGCGCTTCGATGCGGGCGCGATCGGGCGCGTGCTCGACCAGACGGATGCGCCGGCGCTCGCGCGGCGCGCCTTCTTCTTCGGCACGCTCCTGAATATCGCGCTCGGCAATACCGACAACCACGCCAAGAACCACAGCCTACTCTATGACCGCGGTGCCCGCCCCCGCCTTGCACCGTTCTATGACATCGTGCCGGTCATGATGGATGGCAGGGTAACCCGGGATTTCTCGTTCCGGATCGGCGCTGCCGGGCGGCTTTCCGACCTGCGGCCTGGCGATCTTGCAGCCTTCGCCGAGGCGATAGGCTTCCGCCGGTTCAGCGCGGGGCTGGCGCGTCGGCTGCGCGAGGTTCTCCAGTCTGCGGCCGACCAGATCGACAGCCTCCAGGGACCCGGCTTCAAAAGCCTGGGCGACGCGCTCGGCGGCCAGATGGCAGAGCTGTCTGACCGGCTGGATCTCGGTCTCATCGTTCCGGCGCGTGATCTCTTCATTGCCAAAGGCGTGACAGGCGGATGGTAGGCACCAGCTCGCTGCTTTCATCTGTGCACTGACGTTCACGCGGTGGGGGCGGTGCCCTGCATGTCGGTGACCTGGCCGGTGAAGACGCTTCGCGCGCTGTTCACGAATTTTCAGACCAGGCCCTCCGGTCCGGTGACCTCCAGTGAGCCATCGCCCCCGGCGGGCGTGTCGATCGCGCCGCGGAAGGAGGAGTCATTCCAGGATCAGCATCCCGGCGCATCCCGTCCAGTCCGCCTCCCCGATCATGCCGACATGCTCGGGCGCGTAGCATTCCGGATCGGCCGTCACAACCTTCGGCAATCCGGCAGGCGCCACCCCCTCGATGCGCGCGGCCGTGTCCTGGATCGCCCCGGTGGTGATGTCGATCGCCACCAGGGAGGCCGACAAAGCGACCACCGCCACCAGGCTTATGATCAGCCCGTATTCGACGATGGCCGACGCCGCGCCTGTCCAGCAGGGTGAAGTAGAGACCGATAGACGGTGCGCAGGTCGGTGTTGGATTTCAGCACCCGGTCGACATGCGCGGGATCGGCGCCGGGGCGAAGCTCGACCACGAAGCGCGCGCCCTCCCGGTCGGTCTCGTCGCGCGCCGAGACGATGTCGGCGAACTTGCCATCGTTGTTCATGCCGTTGATCCGCGCCAGCAGATCGGCGCGGGTCTTGCCCCAGGGCATGTCGGAATAGACGATCACCGGGTTGCGCCCGTCGGTCTCGAAATGGCTGGTGGCCTTGATGGTCAGGGTGCCGCGGCCGCTCTCATGGTCCTTGCGGATCCCATCGTCGCCGATGCCGCCCGCCGGTCGGCAAGTCCGGTCCCGGGCAGGCCGCCATCAGCGGCTCCAGCGCCGTGCCCTTGTTCCGCAGCCGCGGGATTGTGGCATCGATCACCTCGCCGAGGTTGTGGGGCGGCATCGAGGAGGCCATGCCCACCGCGATGCCCGAGATGCCATTGACCAGGGCATTGGGGAAGGCTGCCGGGAGGACCACCGGCTCCTTCGCGGTGCCGTTCTCAAAATCGCCGCCTTGAAAGCCGTCACGCCCGCGGACTACTCCGCACCGGCCGCCGAGGCCATCATCACCGGCGCAACGGCGCCTGCCCCAGGGTTGTTTTCATCGGTGTCATCATGGGGGCATTCTCTACCTCGGGTTGCGAACATCAAATCTTCCGCCAGCGGCAAATCCGTTTCGCGATCGCGCCGCGCGGGACCCCGGGTCCGGCACCATCGTCTATGATCTGCGGGCATAGCGTTTGCCAACCTTCGTTGGCTTGCGATGATCGGGACGGGATCGGCAGGGCAGTCCCGGCAGATCCGGCCCGAGAAATGCAAAGGGCTGGGTTCGCGCCCAGCCCCCGACGGGGCCTCTGACGGCAGCTCAGGGCCGAACCAAACCGCTGAGGTCGATTTCCACAGCTTCACCGAGATCCGCCATGCTGTCCTGCAACAGCTGGATCGCATAGTGCGGGTTATGGCTATAGGCGCCGGGATCCTTGGCCACGAACTGGTAGTTGTAGGCCGCCTTCAGAAGCCGAGGGGTCCAGCTTTGATACCGGTTCGGAAAGATCGCCTCGCCCGGGCTGACCGCGCCGTCACCGTCAGTATCGGCGAAGAAATAGGGGAAGGCATGCGCATCGTAGACGATCGGCGCATCTGACACTTCGACGGCGTATTTCCGGATCGCCTCGCCCAACATGCGATGCAGCGCCGCGATCGAATGGGCGATGCCCTGCGCCGTGTCGCCGTCACCGGCAACGTCGATCCTGGTGGTGCGGATGTCGGTGTATTTGGCCGCGCCCTCATGGCAGGTGATGCAGGCTTCGAGCGGTGCGGGCTTCAGGCTGTGCTGGCTGTGGCAGCTGAGGCAGGTCGATGGTTCCTTCGCCACATGGACGAACAGGCCGGCATAGGTCCTGTCTTCATACTGGTAGCCGCCACGCGCCACACCGCCCATCTGGGTTGCCGCCGCCGCCTTGTAGTGGATGTTGATGAAGGTCAGATCCCCCGCGACCACGTCATCCTCTTTGCCCGCGATGGCCTCTGTCACAGCCGCCCCCGAGGCGCGGCCCTGATGGCAGGTGGAACAGATCGCCTCCTTGCCAAGACCATCGACCCGCGCGCCGGATGGAAACACCACGCTTTGCAGCGCCATCGACTTTGAATTGTGGCAGGTCGCGCAATCCACCGTCGAGCCGAGCGGCTGCGGTTGGTCGATCACGTTCACCGCCCGCAGGTCGGTGCCGAGATAGTCGATGATCCCGCGGCTGGTGTGACAGGTCGCGCATTCCCCCGGCACCACGCGATCCTCGTCATCGTTCCAGTGCTTGAAGGCTTCCGCGCTCCGGTCGGCATGGGGCGAGGCCAGCCAGGCCTCGGTGATCTTCGCAAGATCGGGCTTTTTCTCGTCCTGCGCGGCTGCGGAACCTGCGATGGCGATCGCACCGCCGAGGAGGGCGCAAAGGGTGAATATTCTGGTCGGCCGGCGCATGATAGTCCTCCCGAGCTTAGCAGTTCCGTGCAGGTCATGCCGACGGATAGTGTGGTCAGGGCTGTGATCGACGTCATTGACGCAAATCAATCGAGCTTGCGAAAATTCCATTCTCCGACAGAAGAAGCCCCGGTTGAGCCGCGGCGGCGAGAGCCCGGTCTGGGCTGACAAGAACTACGCCGGCGCCGAACGGGACGCCGCCTTCGAGGGGGCGGGCAAGGTCCGGGGCGTGATGCGCAAAGCGCCCAGAGGCGGCGTGCTTCATCCCCTCGACGAGCGTCAAAACCGGATTTCCGTCAGGGTCATCCCTGGTTGGTCGCCAAATTCAACCCCATGATGATGATCGGATCGGACGTCGTTCGCTGCTGCATTTTCAACGATGAGAGCCAAGTTACCGGAACTCAATTCCGACCATTCTGGTTGGCACGCCTGATCGGCCGATGTAGGGCTTGCCGCGAACTCTCCAAGCTGGCACAGACTCCAATCACCCAACGCTTCCACGTGGATTTTTGCCTTGAGTTTTCTTTCGGTTACGTCAGTCCCAAAGCTCAGGTGGAGTTCGCCAAAGGCTTTCACCATAAAACCGCCGTTGGTGTCGGTCGTCTTTCTCATCATTGGCCTGGTGGTGTTTGGTCTGGGAGAAGCGTTGCTGGTCACCGCAGGGGTTGGCGTGAGCCCGTGGACCGTGTTCGCGGAAGGCATGACCAAAGTCACAGGCTGGAGCCTGGGATTTGCAACCTTTGTCATCAGCGCGTCCGTCCTGGCCTTGTGGATTCCGCTCAGACAGACACCCGGCATGGGAACGGTTCTCAACGCGATCGTCATCGCGCTGGTGCTGGAATTCGTGCTGCCCTACTTGCCCAGATTTGATACCTATGTTGCGAATGCCGCGCTGGCTCTGGTGGGGGTGTTCGTGACCGGATTTGGCGGGGCGATATATCTGATCGCGAACCTGGGCCCGGGACCCAGAGACGGCCTCATGACCGGGCTTCAGACCCTTACACATCAACCCATCGCGCTCGTGCGCATGTTTCTCGAGTTGACGGTCATCGCGATCGGCTGGGCTTTGGGCGGCACGCTCGGCTTGGGTACGATTTTCTTTGCGTTGGGCATCGGACCAGCAATGGCCATCGGGATGCAAATCCTGCAGTTTCGCAGCACCCCGCATTGATATCTGCCGTCGTGATGGCTGATGATATTGGCCCCTCCGGTTCTTCGCGTACTGCCTTCGCTTGCGGGCCGTCAAGATCACTTGCCTGAGGTGTGGACAACCGGCGCACGATCACAACCCCGACCAGTCGGGATGCAGGAGTTGCCGGATCGGTGTGTTGTCTGGTCCGACAAGAAAGGCCGGGATGACCGAAAGGTGCCGCGTCACATTCGCGTCGCCGGGTTGCCCATGATCCAGATCCTGCCGATTGCCATGATGGCCAGCAGCCGCACCGAGAACAGGATCAGGTGCAGATGGGTCCGCCGGGATCGAGAAAGCTGCTGCGCTGGTTGCAGCACGCCGCGAGCAGGATGAGAGGCAAGAGCGCACCGGCCGCAGGGCGGATGCCGGGCGCGGGCAGAAAGTCATCCAGGGATCTCATGGCCTTGCCTTCTCACTCTGCCTCAAGAAGCACGCTCCCCACCGGCGGGCCGACCTCCCAGGCGCCGGTCCGGCCCTTGACCTGCCCAAGTGCAAGGCGGCCTGCATGTAGGCGGGGTCGAAGGGGATGCGGCGGTCGATCGGGATCGCGCGGTCGATGTAGTTCAGCCGGAAGCTTGCCCGGTTCAGGCGGGCGAAATCGGCAAGGTGCGCGATAACGCGCGTGGCGTTGGCCTTCTCGAGTGACTCGAGTGCACGTTCCGCGATGCGGATGGACTGTTGCGGGATCACCCGGAAGCGGGGCGCGAGTTCCGCGTCGACGATGACATGGATGTCGGGGCGCGGCCCGCCGAGCTCCGCCAGCGACGGGAGGGCATCGGGCAGAAGATAGACCTGGCGCATGGCGCCGCCATCGGCATGCAGCTCCTCGAAGGTCTTGCCGCCCGCGGCGACCGCGATGCGCACCGGCGGAAAGATTGCCGGGATGCTGGCCGAGGCCTCCAGGATATCGCCGATGAGGCGCAAGCGGTTCGGCCGGCCCGACGCGGCGATGGCCCCGATGTTCCAGACCGTGCTGCGCTGCGCATCGACGTTGGTGGTGACGATCAGGAGCCGCGCACCGGCGCGGTGGCGGGCGGCGATCCGCTCGATCCGAGCGTCTATCAGATGCGCGTCGATCAGCGCCCTGATCTCGCGCGCGGGCAGCGCCCCCTGGCCGAAGATCCCGGCCAGCAGCGAGCGGCTGCGGTTGAGGCGTGCGACCGAGGCGGCGGTGAAGAGGCCGGCCAGTTCGCGGTCGGCGGCGGGACCGGCGAAGGCGAAGGGCGCGAGCAGGGCCCCGGCGCTGACGCCGGTGACCAGATCGAAATCCGGGCGGTCGCCGCGCTCGCTCCAGCCGGTGAGCACGCCCGCCCCGAAGGCGCCGCCCGCCCCACCCGCGGACAGCGCCAGCCAGCTCGCCCGCCTGGCCTGGCCCGACTGCGGCAGGAAGCTCTCGCGGTGGGCGGCCAGTTCGGTGGGCGCCATGTCTGCATGAAAGCGGATGCCCTCGTATCCCGGCACCGTTGCCGCCAGCTGCTCGGCCGCGCTGTGCGGTGTGCGCGCCGGCGTCGTGCAGCTGGCGAGAAAGGCGAGCAGGACCGGCAGCATCCCGCGCCGCGCTCCGGCGGCGGCGGCCGACGACACGCCTTTTTCCGGCAGGTGGGATTTGTCAGCCATGGCCCGCCTCCCGCGCCCCGGTGGGTGACGCGCTCCGCGGAAGCGATCCGAGGGTGAAGCCCAGTCCGAGCGCCAGGACGTGGCCGAGATCGGCCAGCGGATCGGGGGAGATCGCGTATTTCGCCGCGATCGAGAGAAGCACAAGGCCCAGCACGAGCCACCGGCGCTTCCATCCGGCGATGGCCAGCGCGATCAGGCCGAAACCGCCTATCGACATGCCGACATCGGTATCGGCGGCAAGATGGGCAAGTCCCGCGGACCCGCCGATGAGCGTCAGCAGCAGCACGGTACCGACAAGATCGAGGCCGAAGAACAGCGCCGCCGCGCGAAGGCTGCCATGATGCCATTCGGCATGGCCGATCACGGCGGCGGCGAAGACGAGCTGGCGCAGCAGCATGCCGGTATCGTGCGACAGGAAGATGCCCGTGAGCAGACGAAAGGCATCGCCCGATGCGAGCGCGTCGCGCCCGATCCCCCATGCCGCGAGCATCTCGCGGGGCAGGGCGCCGCCGATGCTGCCGGCGGCGCTATTGGCCACGAGCATGACGGCAAGGAAGAGGAGCGTGAAGCGCAGCCGCGCGGCGGTACGGGCGACGCGCTGCGGGATGGTGCTGCGGGGTGCCGCGTCAAGTGACATGGATCGCAAAGCTCCCCAGCAGGACGAACAGCGCGATGATCAGCAGGATCAGGAAGATCTCGGCCGGATCGGAATCGTCGGGCAGTTGCTCTGCCCGGTCGATGCGTTTGCGCACATGGCGCATCCGCGCCCAGGCCAGCACGATCACCGCCGCGCCCGAGACCAGCAGCAGGACGTCGGACCAGGGCGGCGCCGGTCGGCTGCCCAGCCGCGCTGCCGCGAGGCCGAAGCCGACGATGGCGACGGCGGTGCGCACCCAGGACAGAAAGGTGCGCTCGTTCGAGGCATGGGTTTCGAAATTGACGATCATCGCGGCCTCCTACCGCATCAATCCGCGCAGCCCGCCCGAGACCAGCACGTTCACCTCGTAGAGGATCCTGGGCGCGGCCAGCCCGCCGGGGCAGGCCAGGTAGTTGGGGCTCCATTCGGGGTCGAACTTCTGCTTGAAGGCGCGCAGACCCTCGAAATTGTAGAAATGCTCGCCATGGGCGTAGACGAAGCCGCCGATGCGGTTCCAGATCGGCGCCAGCTGGCGGTTCTCGATCCCCGAGAAGGGCGCGGCGCCCAGCGAGAACCGGCGATAGCCCTGCGCCGCGCCCCAGAGCATCAGCTCGGCAAAGAGCGCGTCCATGACGAAGCCGGGCGCGCCGGGACGGTGACGCATCAGGTCGAGTGACAGTTCTTGCAGAATCGCGCCCTTGAAGAGATTGGCGAAGCCCGCGATCTCACCACCCGGTGCGCGCAGCACGGCGATATCGAAATTCTCGATGTAGCTTTCGGTGAAGGCGCCGAGAGCAAAGCCCTTCTCCGCGCCCTGCTTGTGGGCGAGCCATGCGTCCGAAACGCTGCGCAGCTCGGCCATGACGGGGGCGAGGTTTCGGGCCGGGATCACCTCGAAGGCGAAGCCGTCGCGGGCGGCCCGGTTGCGGGCCTGCCTCAGATCCTTCTTGCGCGAGCCCTCCAGGGTGAAGCCGCGCAGATCGACGCGCGCCACCTCTCCGATCTTGAGGATCGACAGGCCCAGATCGAGATAGGTCGGCAGATATTCGGCCGAGACCGCATAGAAGGCGCAGGCCCGCCCCTTCCGGTCGGCCATCTCGCGCAGGCGCCAGACCAGCGCCTTGCCGGCCTCGGCGTCGCCTACCGGATCGCCCTTGGCGATCAGCGA
>JAGRMU010000037.1:21562-22538 GCA_020441165.1 Sedimentitalea sp. | reverse complement strand
TGTCGGGGATCGGCGGCGCCTCGGCGCGCCGGGGTCGGCCGCTGACCAGCGAATTGAAGGCGATGCCGCCGAGGACCACCGCGACGGCGAGGCTGGCGCGCAAGAAGCGCGAAGCGTCGCCGTGCCAGGAGAAGTCCCACCACAGTTCGTTGCGGTAAGGTACGTGGGAATGCGCGAAGAGTCCGATCCAGAAGATCGCCGCCAGCAGCGCGGCAGTGCTGACCAGCCAGGCCGCGTCGAGACGGAAGAGCGATCCTCCCTCGACCCGGTAGAAGGCCGGGCGGAACAGGGCCAGCACGCCGAGCGTCGCCAGCATTGAGAGCGATTCCTTCCAGTCGAGCCCCTTGGCGAGCGATGCGATCAAGCCGATGACGAGCAGCGCCATCGCGACGATCCAGGCGCGGTGAAGCTTGCGGTAGAGCCCGTGGGCGACGACGATCAGCAAGAGCCCCGCGATGCTGCCCGCCAGATGCGAGGCCTCGATGAATGAGAGCGGCAGAAGTTCGCGCAGAAGTCCCAGCCGGGAGTTCTCGGCGGGCAGGTTGCCGGAGACGAGCAGGATCACGCCCGACAGCAGTGCGATTCCGGCAGCGACCGGCGGCACCAGCGGCGAAAGGCTCCGCCAGAGGATCCGGGCGCCGCCGGTCAGCCGGTGACGCTGCGCGATGCCCATGACGGCGGCAAGGCCGGCTGCGGCAATCGTGAAGGGAAGCACGGTGTAGATCATCCGGTAGAGCAGAAGCGCCGCCAGAACGTCCGACCGCCCCGCGGCGCCGAAGCCCGCGATGATCGTTGCCTCGAACACGCCCAGCCCGCCGGGCGAATGGCTGAGGATGCCCAGGCCGACCGCGCCGAAATAGATCGTGAAGAAGAAGGGCAGGTTGGCGGCCACATCGGAGGGCATCAGCACCCAGAGAGTCATCGCGGCGCCGGTCAGGTCGAGAATCCCCGCGCCGGCCAGGGCCGCACCGATGCC
>JAGRMU010000037.1:0-21496 GCA_020441165.1 Sedimentitalea sp. | reverse complement strand
TAGCCCGCCAGAGCGGCCAGGATCGCGGCGCCGGCAAGCGTCTCGGCCCCGGGCGGGATCGGCAGAACCGCGCTCAACCCTTCGGGGTGGAAGGCCAGCAAACCGCCGAAGACCAGTGCCAGGCCGCTCAGAAATCCGCTCCAGGAGATCGCGACGAGTCCAGCGATCGTGGCCATGTCGAGGCCGAAACCCGAATAGACGCGATAGCGCACAGCGGTGCCGGTCAGATAGGACACGCCCAGAAGCCCCGAGACCGCATAGCTGCCGGCACCGGCCAGGGCGGCGATGCGCCGCGGCACCCTGCCCGGCGCCGCGGCGCGGGTGGCAAGTGCGTCATAGAGCGAGATCCCCGCGAAACTGAGCGCGGTGAAGCCGAGCGCCTCGATCAGCGCCAGCGGCGAGGCGGCAGCGAGATCGGTCTTCACATCCTCCCATTTCACATGGGAGGCGAGCTTGTGCAGGACGATGACCGCAATGGTGGCGATGACCAGCGGCAGAGCGATCCTGACCGCCGGATGCTCGACGATGCGTGCCAGCCGTCCCTGCGGCGACGGGATCTCAGCGGCGACCATTGGCGCCTTCCTCCAGCAGGTCGATCTGGATCTGCTGAAGCTCGGCCAGCTTTTCGCATTGCCGGGCCAGCTGGTGGTCGATCTTCTCGTGCAGCTGCCGGATCTCGAGTTCGGACTTGAGATTCACGCGATAGTCGTTCTCGGCCCTGAGCCGGTCCTTGGTCTCCTGCCGGCGCTGGCTCATCATGATCACCGGCGCCTGCAAGGCGGCGAGGCAGGACAGCACGAGGTTCAGCAGGATGAAAGGATAAGGATCGAAAGGCCTGGTGCTCAGGACCAGGACGTTCGCCAGCATCCAGACGACCAGCACCGCCAGAAAGGACAGGATGAAGGTCCAGCTGCCGCCAAACTCGGCGACCCGGTCGGCCAGGCGCTCGCCGAATGCGTAGCGGTCCTCTGCCTCGTCCTCGGGGTTGCGCGAGACCGGCGCGCCCGCCTCAAGGCTGGCGATCACCTGCCGATCGAGCTCGGCCAGCTCGCCGCGCTCGTCCGCCAGCAGGTTCTCGACGTATTCCCGGCGGAACCGAGCGAGGTCGGGCGCGCAGACATGCTTGCCCTCGGCCCAGCCGGGCACGGCCGTGTCGATCAGATCCGACACTCCAGGGCGCACCGAAATCCAGGCGCGCAGCTTGGCCACCGGAAAGGCTTTGCCACAGACATGGCAGGCAGTCTTGCGCGCGATTCCGGTGGAAATCGTCCCGCTCATGTCACGCCTTGTCCTTTGCCGCCCGCCCGAGCATGACAAGCGAAAGGCCGGTCGTCAAAAAATTTACGCCCAGGAGCAGGCCCAGCGTCCAGGCCGCGGTTCCCGGCCAGCCGATCAGGATGATCACGCCGACGATCAGCGAAGCGGCACCGCTGAAAACCAGCCAGCCCCAGTTGCGTACCCGCTCGCTGAACCGCAGACCGAGCAGGATCGACACCACCCCCTCCAGCAGGAAGACCAGCATCACAAGGATGGTCATCGTCTCGATACCGATGCGCGGGAACAGCAGGAACAGGATGCCAAGCAGAAGCGCGATGCCGAAGGTGCCCGCCGCATGGCGCCATTCCCGTTCGGGGCGCATTTCCCAAGCGAAGCCGAGGCCGGCCGCGCCCCAGAGCACCAGCATCCACGCGATCAGCAGCTCGGCCGCCAGCGTGGCCAGGGCCGGAAGAAGCATGGCAAGCACGCCGATCACGGCAAAGGCGACGCCGATGACGGTCAGGCGCCCGAAGGCGCCGCGCTTGCGAATGGCACCCGGCCTCGCATGATCCGGAATTGTCATTTCGGCGCACTCCGATCGAGGCGGGCGCAAGTGCCGCCCGACCTGACCGTCCTATGCCCCCAGGGCGGCGCGAAATTCGCTTCAACCTTACATCTGTGCAAGATTCGGGGAAACTCTGGCTCAAACCGGGCCGGTTTCGTAGGCTCTTGCGAAACTGCGGAGTCGCCGATGAAGATCCTGCTGGCCGAGGACGACGCGAAGATGGCCGAATACCTGACCGCGGGCCTGACCGAGAGCGGCCACAGTGTCGACCACGTGACCGACGGGCGCGACGCGCTCAGCTATTGCCTCTACAACGATTGCGATCTGGCGATCCTCGACCGGATGATGCCGGGAATGGACGGGCTTTCGGTCCTCAAGGCCCTGCGCGCCGCGCGGAAGGATCTGCCGGTGCTGTTCCTGACCGCGATGGGGCAGGTCGAGGACCGGGTCGAGGGGCTGTCCGAGGGGGGCGACGATTATCTCGTCAAGCCCTTCCATTTCTCGGAGCTTCTGGCGCGGATCGGCGTGATCACCCGGCGCGGGCAGCCGGGGGCCGGCGCGACCGAGCTGAAGGTGCACGATCTGACGCTCGACCTGCTGGCCCGCACTGCGATACGCCAGGAAGCGGTGATCGAGCTGCATGCCAAGGAATTCGCGATGCTGGAAATCCTGATGCGCAACGCCGGGCGCATCGTTACCCGCACCATGCTGCTGGAGCGGATATGGAACTTCAATTTCGAGCCGAACACGACGGTGGTCGAGACCCATATGAGCCGGCTCAGGGCCAAGATCGACAAGCCCTTCGATCTGGCCCTCATCCACACGATCCGCAACACCGGGTATTCGATGCATGGACCGCGGTGATGTCCTGTCGGGCGCCGCCTTCACGGCGGTGCTGCGCTCGGCCATCGCCTTCCTGGTCGTGCTGGTCGCGGTCGGCTGGGCGGCCGTCGCCTACATGAACCGCAGCCTTATGGCGGAGCTTGGGGCGGAGGTGCGGTCGCGGTGGGAGATCCTTGCCGCCGATCATGCCGCCCAGGGTTCTGATCACGTCATCGCCACGATCCGGACCCTGCCCCGGCTCGACGCGTCGGGAGGGCGGGCGCTGGCGATCTTCGACGCGCTCGGCCGGCCGCTGGCCGGGAACGTTGCCACACGCCCGGCGGGGCAGGGGCTGCGGGTCGGCCCGCTCGATCACGCCATTCCGCCGCCAGACGGCGAGGCGGCCGATTTCGTCTATTACAGCGGCGATCTGGGTGGGCGCCAGCTGATCGTCGGGCAGCGGCTGGATCTGCTTTATCGCGGCCGCGCCCTGATCCTGCGCACGCTTGCACTGGCGGGCGTTGCCATCGTGCTGAGCATGCTGGCGCTCGGCTATCATCTCAGCCGCCGGAGCCTGGGCCGACTGCGCGAGATCGAGACGGCGCTGGAGAAGGCAGCGGCGGGCGACATCGCGGCGCGCATCTCCGACAGCGGCGGCGCCACCCAGATCGACCGGGTGGCGCGGCAGATGAACCGCCATCTCGACAGGCTGTCGCGGCTGATGACCACGACCCGCGATACAGCGGCGGCCGTGGCGCATGATCTGAGATCGCCGCTGGGCCGTGCCTTTCTGGCGCTTGGCCGCGCTCGTGAGCGGATCGAGACGGGCCAGGATGCGCAGGCCGAGATCGAGGATGTCCAGACCGAGCTGGGGCAGATGCGCGGGCTTTTCGATGCCTATCTGCAACTGGCCCGGATCGAGGCGGGTACTGATGCCGCGCCGGTCCGGCCGGTCGATCTTGGCGCGCTGCTGGACGATCTGGCCGAAACCTACGCGCTGGTGGCCGAGGATGCCGGCCAGAGCCTGCGCTATCGGCGCGACGCAGCGGTGCATTGCGAGGTCATGGGCGATTCCGCGTTGCTGCAGCAGATGATCGTCAACCTGCTGCAGAACGCCGTCACCCATGGCGGCGCGGGCGCCCGGATCGATCTGTGCCTTGATCGGGACGGTGGTGGGGTGCGGCTCTGCATCGCCGACACCGGGCCGGGCATCCCCGAAGCCGCCCGCGAGGCGGTGTTCGAGCCGTTCCGCCGTCTCGATCCCAGCCGCGGCAAGCCCGGCAGCGGGCTCGGCCTGGCGCTGGTGCGCGCCATCGCCGAACGTCATGGCGCGGCGATCGAACTGCGGGACAATGCGCCCGGCCTGCAGATCGAGATCACCTTTCCCCCGCCGGAGACGCCCGTTTCGGACCGCGGAGAATGAGCGACGCGCCCGGGTCGCGTCAGTGCGCGGGGACGGGTGCCGCGCCTTTCGACGGGCGCTCGAGAAACAGAACCACCGGCAGCATCGCGAAGGCGGCAAGCCCGCTCAGCCAGAAGGCGTCCTGGAAGGCCAGCATCGACGCCTGCGTCTGGACCTGGGCGGCCAGTTGCGCGGCGCCGGCGGGCGAGTCCGGGGTCAGCCCCAGCGGCGCCAGCCAGGCGCGCGCCGCATCGCTGAAGGGGGTGATCTGCGCGGACAGGACGGACCAGTGGAACTGCATCCGTCGGGCCACCTGCCAGCCGATGATGGCGATGCCGACCGAGCCACCGATGGACCGGGTCACGCCGTAGATGCCCGAGGCCTCATCCTGCCGGTCCGGGCCGATGTTCTGGAAGGCGAGCGTGGACATCGGCACGAAGAAGAGCCCCATACCGAGCCCCGAGACGACCCCGGGCCAAGCCAGATCCCAGAAGCCGGCGGTCAGATGCAGACCGCCCATCAACACGTTGCCCGCCCCGGTCAGGATCAGTCCGAGCGCGGCCAGCAGGCGCGGATCGAAGCGGTTCACCAGCACGGCCCCGGTGAACACCATCGAGAAGCCCGCCGCCAGCCCGCGCGGAATGAAGAGATAGCCCGAGTCCAGCACCGGATAGCCCAGCAGACCCTGCACGAAGAGCGGCAGGATCGCGATCGAGCCGAACATGGCGACACCGAAGCCCATGATCGCCACGTTGGCACCGGCAAAGCTGCGGTCCCGGAACAGTGTGAAGTCGATGATGTTGTCGGGCTTGCCGATGCCCCGGATCACGAAGATCGCGGCGCACAGGGCGCTGCAGATGGCCGCGATCTGAATGAGATGCGAGGCGAACCAGTCGCGGGTTTCGCCGAGATCGAGCATCAGCTGCAGCGCGCCGATGGCGCCCACCATCAGCGCGAGCCCTATCCAATCCACGGCAAGCGATCGGGTTTCCTCGGTCTTCAGCTCGCCCGAGATCATGATCAGCGCGAAACCGGCGATCGGCAGGTTGACGTAAAAGACCGCGCGCCAGGAGAAGAATTCGGTCAGGATCGCGCCGATGGTCGGCCCGAGGATCGGCGCCACGACGACGCCCAGCCCGAACAGCGCCATCGCCTGGCCGCGCTTTTCCCTGGGGAAGCTGTCGAAGAGGATGGATTGCGACAGCGGGATCAGGAAGGCGCCGAAGATGCCTTGGCCGATCCGGCAGGCGACGATGACCTCGACGCTCCAGGAAAGACCGCAAAGCGCCGAGAAGCCGGCGAAACCCAGGATCGCCGCGGTGATCAACCGCCGCCGCCCGATCCGGCGCACGAAGAACCCGGTCAGCGGCATGACCACCACCGAGGCGACGATATAGCTGGTCAGGATCCACACCGTCTGGTCGTTGGTGATACCGAAGGCCGGCTGCATGTGCGGCAGGGCAACATTGACGATGGTGCTGTCGAGCACTTCCAGCACCGCGGTCAGCACGACGGCCAGGACGATGGTCCAGCGCGCGCCCTGGGCAGCGGCGGCGGAGGCGCCGGGTGCCGTCATTGCGGCGCGTCCATCGACGAGGTGTCAACCGTCGCCGTCACGCTGGCGCCGACCCTGAGCTTCAGCGCCGCGTCCTGCGGCCTGCCGTCCAGCCGGATCCGCACCGGGAAACGCTGGGTGACCTTGACCCAGTTGCCCGTCGCATTCTGCGGCGGCAGAATCGAGAAGACCGCCCCCGATCCGGCGCCTATGCTCTCGACCGTGCCCGTGAGGCTTAGGCCGGGATACATGTCGAGCGACAGCGCCACCGGCTGGCCCGGGCGTATGCGGGCCAGGTCGGTCTCCTTGAAATTGGCGTCGACCCACCACTCGGCCGCCTCGACCAGCGCGAAGAGCGGTGCGCCCTCGGCGACGACGCTGCCCTCGCGCAGCTCGATGTTGGAGACCCAGCCCGCGGCCGGCGCGGTGATCCGCGAATAGCCCAGCTCGATCTGCGCGGTCGCCAGATTGGCCAGCGCGGCGCGGACCGCGGCATTGTCGTCGCCCGCGGCGCCGGCCTGATCCTGTGCCGCGGCCAGCGCCGCCTCGGCGGCCTTGGCGGCGGCTTGCGCCTGGTCGCGGTTGGCCGTCGCCTGATCCAGCACGGACTGCGCGACATCGCCCAGGCGAAACAGCGCCAGTGTTCGGTCGAAGCTGACCTCGGCATCGGTCAGCGCGGCCTTGGCGCTGGCCAGATCGGCGGTCGCCGCCGCAACGTTGGACGCCGAGGCACCCGCGCTCTGCCGGGCGATCTCGTATTGCGCCTGCGCCGCCGCCACCGCCGCATCCAGCGCCGAGGTGTCGAGCTGCACCAGCAGATCGCCCGCCTTGACGAAGTCATTCTCGGACACCGCGACCCGGTCAACGCGCCCGCCAACCAGTGGCGCAATCGTAAGGATGTTGGCCTGGAGATAGGCGTCGTCGGTCGAGGGATAGACCTTCTCGTGCTGCCACCACCACCACAGGCCCGTAGCGATGCTCGCCAGCGCAGCGAGAAGGATGACGATCTTGGGGTTCTTCATGGTGTTGCCAACTCGCCTTGCCGGTTCAGGATTGCGTCACGCTGCGCTTGGCCGCCTGGCCTGTCGCGTTTTCCCGGGGCCGGCGCCCGCATGTCAGGCGCCCGGCCCTCTACGTGCCGGACCGGTGCGAAAACCGCGCCGCGTGCCCGAACCGGGTTGCAGCGTCCTTCCGGGCTGCGCGCCATCCGGGATCGGGACAAGGGTTCTGGCCGGTTAGCGGGCGATGTGATCCGCCCGGCGCCGCCGCATCTCGAGCGCGACCAGCGCCGCGATGAGGAGCAAGCAGAACAGGGAGGCATTGTATGTCCCCAGATCGAAGCCGCCGCTGGCCTTGGCTTTGGTCAGAAGATCGCCGAAGGTCGCGCCGAACGGGCGCGTGAAGACGAAAGCGATCCAGAACACCGCGACCTCGCCGAGGACCTTGGTGCGGTGGGCAAGCAACACGGCACCGATCACGGCCATGCAGACGATCGCCCCGCCCAGATAGCTCAGCCCGAGACCGTCGACGAGCCAGTCCCCGAAGGCCGTCCCGAGCGAGTTCGAGAACAGCACCGCCGTCCAGAACAGGATCTCGACGCGACGCTCGACAATCGGATTGACCCGCAGATTTCCCTCGCGGCGATACCAGACCGCCAGCGTGATCGCGAGCGCCGCAGACAGGATGAGCGAACCGCCGAGATAGCCGACATGCAGCGTCCGGTCCATGAGATCGGAGATTTCCGTGCCCGCCGTTGTCGTGGCCACGATGGCCGCCCAGAACAGGACGGGGTGATAGCTCCTGGCCCGGATCTGCGCCCCGACGAGGACAACCAGCAGCGCGCCGGTGATCGCAAGCCCGACGACATAGCCCAGGTTCAGGGTCTGGGCGACGAAATCGCCGGTGGTTTCTCCCAAGGTCGTCGCAATGATCTTGATGACCCAGAAGATCGCGGTGACCTCGGCGACCTTGCTGAAGGTCTGGCTGGCGCCGGTCATTTCTGCGGGTCCGATGCGACGTATGACGCGCGCTGTTCCTCGTCTACGCAGCGCATCCCGTTGTGAAAGAGATGGGCATGGCGCGTCTTCCGCTCGCGCGTCTCGCGGATTGTCCCGCCGAATCTTTTCGGACGGTCGTGCAGGCCTGAGGTGTCCATACTTATTCCTTTGGTTCCTTGGGGTTCAGTTCATGTACCAGCCGTGGCTGACGACCAGCGACTGGCCGGTCAGCGCGTTGGTGGGGAAGGCGGCGAAGATATGGGCGACCTCGGCCACGTCTTCGATCGTGGTGAATTCCTGGTCCACGGTCTCGCCCAGCATCACGCGGTTGACGACCTCCTCCTCGGAGATGCCCAGATCGCGCGCCTGCTCGGGGATCTGTTTTTCCACCAGCGGCGTCTTGACGAAGCCGGGGCAGATCACACTGGCGCGCACGCCGTGGTCGGCCCCTTCCTTTGAAATCACCCGCGCCAGGCCAAGGAGCCCGTGCTTGGCGGTGACATAGGCCGATTTAAGCGGGCTGGCCTCCTTCGAATGGACCGAGCCCATGAAGATGATCGCGCCCGAGCCCGCCTTGTACATGTGCGGCAGGCAAGCCCTGGTGGTCAGGAACGCACCGTCGAGATGGATCGCCAGCAGCTTCTTCCAGTCGGCGAAGGGGAAATCCTGCATCGGATGCACGATCTGGATGCCGGCATTCGAAACCAGCACGTCGATCCTGCCCCATTTCTCGATCACCGCCTCGACGCCGGCATTGACCTGCGCCTCGTCGGTCACGTTCATCTCGACCGCCATCGCGGTGCCGCGGCCTTGCGCGGTCAAATCGTCGGCTGCCTTCTGCGCGGTATCGAGTTTGAGATCGGCGATAACGACCTTGGCGCCATCGGCAATGAAGCGCTCCGCGATGCCATGGCCGATGCCGCTGGCTGCGCCGGTGATGATGCAGACCTTGTCTTTGAGAGTCATTTTTGGATTCCTTTGTTGCGATTTCCTTGCGGCTTTCTGGCTACCGCCCAAGCCAGCGCGTCCTTCAGCTCATTGGTATGAAAGAGTTTTGTTTGCGCAGGCATGAGCGGCATGAAGATCCGCATCGCGTTGGCGATCCAGTCGCGATCCGTGACGACCGCGATCCGTTCGAAATCGCGCCAGTGCTTCACGCCAAACAGAGCGTCATCCAGCATTGCCTTGCCTCCGTAGCTTTCGAATTCCGGGCCGATCACGTAGACGAGGCGGGCCTTGCCCTGCGTCTTGATCTGGTCTTCGACAGCCGGGATCAGGGCGGACTTGTAGTCCTCATCCGTGATCTTGCCGACAGCCCTGAAGGCCAGCACCCCGTTCGATGACGACTCCATTGGTTCCAGCACGATGTTGTCCTTTCTTCCCGGGTCGGGCCGAGTTCAGTCGAGGTAGTCGTGCATCACGTCGCCCAACCCGAGCGTCAGATCGGTCAGAAGATGGACGGCCGAGACGATTTCGCGCACCGGCAGGTCGGCCACGGGCGCCAGCGCATGATGGAAGAGTTCGAGCCGTGCCGGTCCCTCCCAGGCCCCTTTCAACGTGATGTCGGTGGTGTGGTAACGGACCAATTCGCAGATCCGCGGGGTGCAATCGACATGCGGAATGATCTTCAGCAGGAAGTTCGGTGCCGCGAGCGATTTCAGCACCGATGCGTGGTCAATCTCGCGGTGCTTGTAGCCCATCGTCCCCGTCGCCACACGGATACCGTTGACGTCGAGCGTGCCGATCAGCGTGTCCTTGTCGATGCGCAGCGACGGCTCGGCCAGCTTCTTGGGAAAGCCCCAGATCTCGCGCCCCCCGGCGATCGGCGCCTCGTCGTTGAGATACATGGAATGGGAATAGCCGCCCGCGACGCCGTTCAGCGTCACCGGGATGACCTGGCCGCTTTCGGTATAGTCCCCGAAACCCGTCGAATTCGGCATGCGAATGAATTCGTACTTCACGAGCGGCTCCGGGATTTTCAGCGGTTCGGGCACGATCCGGCGTAGTACCTCCATGTCCGTGCGATAGGTGATCGTGAGGAACTCGCGATCGATGAACCGGTATGGGCCGCGCGGGAAGGACGGGCAGGTCAGCGGCATCGCAAAGGCGGTTTTCGCCACTTCGTTCTGTTTCATCGATCATTCCTTCATGTGTTTTCGGCGCCGAGGTCAAAGACCTGGAGCCCGTCCCTGCCGATCTCGCGGCTTTTCCAATCGCGGTGCGACAGCGTGCGCTGGACGTCGGCTGCACCGGCCGCCCAATGCTCGGTCATCGACAGGCGCGAGAATTCGTAATCCTTGGCGGTACCCTCGAACCCCTCCTTGCGGTGGATGAGATGGACCAGCGTTACCGGGCAATCTGGCCCCGCCGCGCGCAACCGTGCCAGGTCGGGATCGGCTTGCAGTTCCTTTGGCAGTTTTCGCGCCAGCCGCTCGGCCGCCGCGCGCAGAGCGTGCAGGTGGCGGTAGCGGTCGGTGGTCAGGCGGGTGCGGCTGGAATAGCGGATGTCCTTCTCGCGCTGCTGAACATCGGCGATATCGCCCGGCACATCCCCGCGCGCGCTGAACAGGTCGATCTGGAAGATGCAGAGCGGGTCGGTGCCGGCATTCTCCATCACGTATTGCAGCGGCGTATTCGAGACCAGGCTGCCGTCCCAATAGAAGCGCCCGTCGATCTCGACCGGCGGAAATCCCGGCGGCAGTGCGCCGCTGGCCATGATGTGGCGTGCATCGAGACGCATCCCGGCGCTGTCGAAATAGGTGAAATTGCCAGTCTCGATATCGGTCGCGCCGACGCTGAGGCGAGGGCCCTTGTCGTTCAGGTAGTCGAAATCGACCTTGGCCTCCAGCGTCGCCTCCAGCGGCGTTGTATCATAGAAGCTGAGCGCCGGATGGACGGCGAAGGGCCAGAGCGCCATCGGTAGATGCGGCCGGAAAAAGCCCGCTGCGCCAGTCAGCGCCACCTCGGCCGCGGCCATCTCCGAATAGAGGCGGCGGGGTTTGGCGCCCCACATCCAGGGTGTGAAGGCCAGATCGGAAGTGATCTCCTCCCAGAAGTTGCGCAGCCGCTCCACCCGCGTCTCAACCGGATTGCCGCAGAGGATCGCGGCATTGATCGCACCGATGGATATGCCTGCGACCCAGTCGGTCTCGAAGCCGCTGCGGGTGAGTTTCTCATAGGCGCCGGCCTGATAGGCCCCAAGGGCCCCGCCGCCTTGCAGCACCAGAACGTTCCGTTCTGTTCCGGGTTCGTGAAATGCCGAAACGTTCTCTTTGATCTTAGGCATGAGCCATCCCATCCCCGGACGATTGGTCGGTTGAACAGGAGATAGATGATCAATTCCGCGTGCCGTTTGCCTGAACTTTACAACTGCGACAGAATTGGCAACTGATGGCTATCGAAGGGCGCCTGCCTTGACGGCAGGACGGCCGCACGGACCCGGCCCGATTCCGCCTCGAGAAGCTCGTTTGCGATGGCAGCAACAATGCCATGTCCAGCGGCGCCGATGCACAGACCAGCCACGGCACGCCCGTCATCGTCGCGACACTAAAACCGGTGCATTTGGTCGGTACCCGTCTTGCAAAAAAAACCGCATCATCCGGCTACCGCCAGCGCAGTGCGCGATTGGCATCAGCCAATCCAGGCCGGTAATGGAAGAGCATTCAATTCGTTTCGGATTTCGCGCCAACGCGGCAATTCACGATCGAGTATTTAGTTGAATCGACTGTCATGCCTTGGCGAAACCAGATGTGCCATTTCGTGCAGAACGACATAGTCGATCATCCGCTCCGGCTTCTTCGCGAGTTCCGCATTCAGCCAGACAATCCTTTTATCGGGATTGCAGCTACCCCATTTCGTCTTCATCGGTCTAATACCCCATTTATCGGGAGATTGCTCCAGACGGCCTGCCCAGTATGAGACGCGGGGTGCTGCATGCGCACGTAGCTTGGCTTTCAACCAGGTACGACAACCTCCAGGCCGACGCGTTCCAGATCGCAAGGACATTGACTGCCCAACAGGATGAAGGCGCTTGACCCGTGGTGTCTGGATGGGCACAAGGGTCTTGTGAGAAAACCTGTGTCCATGACTCGACTTTTGCAGATCGCCTTGATGGTGGTCAGCCTTTGCGCGCTGATCTTTTCACCTGCGTCTTCTGTACATGCCTCGATGAACCATCATGGCAGCGCGTTTGTCGCTGAGGCTGCGGATGGACATGCGGCTATGGATCATGCGGCAGGCGGTTCAGCTGCTTGTACCTCATCGGAACAGAGTGGCTCTCTCACAGATGATGGCTTCAACTGCTGTTCGGCCATGTGTTCGGCGGCATTTTTGGTGGAAGCTGTCATACCCGCGACATCTGGTCAAAGAGGCGCCCATTTCGCATTGCCGCTGCAAGCATTGACCTCGCGCGAAACGCATGGGCTCATTCGGCCCCCAAGTATCTGAGACATAGGGCCTCCCGGCCCTGATGCTGAAACAGGTCGCCGCTCCTGCGTCGACTCTTTCTCTATAGTTCTCAGGTAGATACCATGAAAATTCCAGGCTTTCTCGGGGCTTCGGCCCTGGCACTTGCTGCGTGTTCGTCCGAGCCGACGCCGTTGCCGGACAGTTCGGCACAACTGGCACCCACGTTGCCATCCTCACCGGCTTCCGCTGTCGGTCATCGAGACCCGTTTGCCGGCTATCAGGGCCATGTCCCGTCTGGTCCTGCCCCGTGGCGGGCTGTGAATGACAATCAGTCGGAGGCCAATTGATGGCGAAGATGAAATGGCCGGCGCGGCTGATCGCTCCGCTCGTGCTGGCGGCCTGCGCGCCGCAGGTGTCGACGAAATACACCGATGCCAGGGCCGGGTTTCTGGATGTCTCCACCCAGACCAGCGGCGCGATAGGAAAGCGCACGGCTTTCGCACAGACACGGGCCGAGAATGACGCGCTGATCAAAGAGGTGCGCGGCATGGTGCAAGGCAAGACCATTTCGGCGGAGACCGCTGTCCAGGCCGCCTTGTTGAACAACAAGGGGTTGCAGGCGTCCTACGCGAATGTCGGGTTGTCGGCGGCAGAGGTCTGGCAGCAGTCAACGCCGCAGAACCCGGTCGTTTCGCTGGGTCTCTTTGGTGTCGGAGCGCCCGAGCTGGGATTGTACCGGACCCTTGAAACGATGATCGCGTTCAACGTGCTGGATGTCAAAACCCGCAAACAACGGATCGCGGTCGCCGACGCCCAGTTCCAACAGGCGCAGTTGACCGCCGTCAACGACACCCTGTCACTGGCCGACCAGACCCGGCGGGCGTGGATCGATGCCGTGGCGGCATTCGAATCCCTGAGCTACCTGCGCCAGGCCGGTGAGGCGGCAGGCGCAGGAGCGGAACTGGCCGAGCAACTGGGCAAGACCGGAGCGCTGAACAAGGCGGGGCAGGCCCGCGAGTTCGCGTTCAACGCAGAACTCGCCGGGCAGGTCGCCAAGGCGCGGCTGGATGCGACATTGGCGAAAGAGGAGTTGACCCGCCTGATGGGACTCTGGGGCAGCGACGTGGACTATCTTGTCCCCGATGCGCTGCCAGACCTGCCAACGTCTTTGGGGCATGTGTCTTCGATCGAGGTGGCGGCGCTGTCCAACCGGGTCGATCTGAAGGTTGCCAAGACCGGACTGGCAGCGCAGGCGCGCGCGTTCGGGCTGACTGATCAGACCCGCTTGGTGACGGATCTGGAACTCATCGCAGGGTTCGAATCCGAGCGTGAGCGCGCGGATGGCAGTACCGAAACAAGCACCCGGCCGCAGATCGAACTGGAATTTGCAATTCCCATCTTCGACACCGGTCAGGCCCGGATGCGCAAGGCCGAGCTTGCCTACATGCAGGCCGCGAATTCGCTGGCGGAAAAAGCGGTGAATGTACGCTCCGAAGCTCGAAGTGCCGAGGCGGCCTATCATGCATCCTATCAGATCGCCCGCCACTACCGGGATGTGGTCGTGCCGCTGCGGGTCACGATCGAGGAAGAAGGGCTGCTGAGCTACAACGGCATGATCACCAACACGTTCGAGTTGCTGACGGATGTCCGTGACAAGCTGGCCAGCTCGCTGGAAGCGGCAAACGCCAAGCGCGACTTCTGGATGGCGCAGGCCAATCTGACGGCTGCGATCTATGGCGGTGGGTCTGGATCGGTCGGTGGCGGTGAAAGCATGGCACTCGCGACCGCTGGCCGAGCAGGACATTGAAAGGGCTGATGGAATGATGAACAGACGTCAATTGCTGGGCGCCGGGGCCGCGGGAGCGGCGCTGGTCTCCTCCAGGGCCTGGGGACAGACCGCCAACATGGGGCTGCCCGAGGCAGCATTCATGGACAGCGCCGCAACCCAGTCGCCACTCCGCCCGACAACGGGGCCGGACTACACTCCGGTGGTCACGCTGAACGGCTGGACCCTGCCGCACCGGATGAACAACGGGGTCAAGGAATTCCACCTTGTCGCCGAACCGGTCGAGCGTGAACTGGCTGAGGGGATGATTGCGCATCTGTGGGGCTATAACGGCCAATCGACTGGCCCCACCATAGAAGCGGTCGAGGGCGACCGCGTGCGGATCTTCGTGACCAACAGGCTGCCGGAACACACCACGGTGCATTGGCACGGCATGATATTGCCCTCGGGGATGGACGGGGTCGGCGGGCTGAGTCATCCGGGCATCCCGCCCGGCAAGACCTATGTCTACGAATTCGACCTGATCAAGTCAGGCACCTTCATGTACCACCCTCATGCCGATGAGATGGTGCAGATGGCGATGGGGATGATGGGCATGTTCGTGGTGCATCCCAGGGACCCGGCCTTCATGCCGGTGGATCGCGATTTCCTGATCATGCTCAACGCCTTCGACATCGATCCGGGCACCTATGTGCCGCGCATCATGACGATGACCGATTTCAACCTGTGGACCTGGAACAGCAGGATTTTTCCGGACATCGATCCCTTGGTCGTCAATCAGGGCGACAGGGTCCGGGTGCGGGTCGGCAACCTGACGATGACCAACCACCCGATCCACATGCATGGCTATGATTTCAAGGTGACCTGCACGGATGGGGGCTGGGTGCCGCCCGAGGCGCAATGGCCCGAAGTGTCCATCGACATCCCTGTGGGTGCAATGCGGGCCTATGAATTCGTTGCAGACCATCCGGGAGACTGGGCGATCCACTGCCACAAGTCGCATCACACGATGAATGCGATGGGTCACGACGTGCCGACCTTCATCGGTGTCGACAAGAAGCAGCTGACCCAGAAGATCCGGCAGTTCCAGCCGGAATACATGCCCATGGGCACCGCCGGGATGGCCGACATGGGCGTGATGGAGATGCCGCTGCCCGACAACACCGTGCCGATGATGACCGGCTGGGGACCGCACGGCCCGATCGAGATGGGCGGCATGTTCTCGGTCGTGAAGGTCCGCGATCGCATCGATGCCGACGACTATTCGGACCCGGGCTGGTACGAAAACCCGCCCGGTACGCAGGCGTATGAGTGGACCGGCGAACTGCCCGATTTCGCGCAGGTTCATGACTCCAAAACCCGGATCACGCCCAAGACCACCACAAGGGGCTGACCGGCCTCTTGATTCTTCAACCCTAACGAAACCAACCAAACAGGATCAGATCATGAGGAAACGACTTCTCACGACCGCCATCGCGCTGGCTTTTGCCGCGCCCGCATTTGCCGGTGGAACCCACGGCAGCGGACATGGAAATGAAATGGAAATCGGCCGACCGGGCGATGACCACGACGCAACCCGCACGGTTGAAATCTCGATGGTGGAAACCGAAGACGGCAAAATGCTGTTCGAACCCGGAATCCTGAATTTCGAGCCGGGTGAAACCGTCAGGTTGATCCTCACCAACAACGGCGAGCTCGAGCATGAATTCGTGATGGATACCCATGAGGAAAACCAGGCGCACAAGGCGATGATGGCCAAGTTCGACATGGAACATGACGACCCGAACACGGCCCGTCTGGAACCGGGGCAAACCGCCGAAATCGTCTGGACCTTTTCCAACGAGGGGCGGTTCGAGTTCGCTTGCCTGATCCCGGGTCACTACGAATCCGGCATGCACGGCGCGCTCGATGTTGGCAAACACGGCTCTTGAAGATTGGACCGAACATGAAACTTTTGAAAATCGGCACCGCGACCGCGGCATTGCTGGCGGCCACGCTTTCAATGGCGATAGCCGGAACCTTCACCAAGGGAACCGTGAAAAAGGTCGATGAAAAGGCCGGCAAGGTCACCATTATCCACGAAGAGCTCGTTGATCTCGAAATGCCCGCGATGACGATGGTTTTCCGAGCTGATGGGGAAATGATCTCAAGGATGTCCGAAGGACAGGAGATCGAGTTCATCGCTGACCGGGTGAACGGCAAACTGACGGTTGTCGAGATGAAATAGCGAACAAGGCTTTCGCGGGCTTTGGTGCAGCCGAAGCCCGCGAAAGCGGATTGGAAACAGATATGGCCATGAAGAAATACGTCGCAGCGCTTGCCGCGCTCGCAGTCGTCGCAACGCTTGCGGTCTGGATGCGACCGCAGCGGCCCCAGCCTGTTCCTGCCGGAGCGGAAATCAATATCCCGCCTCTCAATGAGACAGAAGCTTTGGGCAAGATTGCGTTCGATGCAAAGTGCGCGGCTTGCCATGGAGAAAACGGTTTGGGGAAGGACGGCGCAGGCCCGCCCCTTATTCACAAGATTTACGAGCCCAGCCATCACGGTGACTATGCATTTCAGATGGCGGTCACCAATGGCGTCCAGAGCCACCACTGGCCGTTCGGAAACATGCCGCCTGTCGAGGGGTTGACCCAAGGGGACGTCAAGAACATCGTCAGCTATGTCAGGGCTTTGCAGCGCGCCAACGGCATCCAATAGCAATCGTATCCGGGACCATGGGACAAAGGGATTCTTCAAGTCACAGTTTCCAGTTTGCCTCCACTTTGGATTGCAACTCACAAGAGGTGAAACTGGAAAGCTGATGGCAGGCACCTACACGAAGGAAAGCATCACCCTGCCGGGCGCTGTTGCCATGGGCACGGGCGTGATGATCGGCGCAGGCATCTTTGCGCTGACAGGCCAGATCGCCCAACTTGCAGGACCGCTCTTTCCGCTCTCGTTCGTCATGGGCGCAATCGTGACAGCGTTCAGCGCCTATACCTACATCAAGATGTCGAACGCTTATCCGTCGGCGGGCGGCATCGCGATGATCCTGAAGAAGGCCTACGGGCCAAACACAGTGGCGGCAGGCGCCTCGCTCCTGATGGCGCTGTCGATGGTCATCAATGAAAGTCTCGTCGCCCGCACCTTCGGCACGTACACGCTCCGGGCGTTCGGCGGCGATACCGACAGCATTCTTGTTCCGGTTCTGGGCGTCGGGCTGATCGTCTTCGCCTATCTCGTGAACGTCTCGGGCACCCGCTCGGTCGGGCTGGTTTCCATTGTCATGGCCGTGCTGAAGGTGGGCGGCATCGCGCTGTTCGGTATTGCCGCGCTTTGGGCCAGCGGTCTGTCTTTCGAGGCGACGGGCGAAGACTCGGGTGCCGCCGGCTTCGTGGCATCGGTCGCGCTGTCGATCCTGGCTTTCAAGGGCTTCACGACCATCACCAATAGCGGCGCCGAGATCACCGACCCGCACCGGAACGTGGGTCGGGCGATTGTCTGGTCCATTGCGATATGCGCCGTCGTCTATCTGCTGGTCGCCTTTGCGGTCGGCTCAAGCCTGCCGCTCGACCGCATCGTGGCGGCGAAGGACTACGCCCTTGCAGAGGCCGCCAAGCCCGCGCTGGGTGAGACGGGCTTCTACCTGACGGTTGCCTTGGCGCTGGTGGCCACGGCGTCCGGTCTGATCGCGAGCGTTTTCGCCGTCTCGCGGATGCTGGCGATGCTGACCGACATGAAGATGATCCCGCACAGCCATTTCGGGATGCCGGGTGCGATCAAGGACCATACGCTGGTCTATACCGTGGTGATCGCGGGCGTCCTGACGGTCTTCTTCGACCTCAGCCGGATCGCCTCGCTTGGGGCCTTCTTCTACCTGGTTATGGACATGATCATCCACTTCGGCGTGTTGCGGCATCTGCGCGAGGAGATCGGCGCGAAGGGCTGGGTGCTGCTGACGGCGATCTCCCTCGATGCCGTGGCGCTGACCGCATTCGCCGCGTTGAAGTGGCAGTCCGATGCGCTCATCGTCGTGGTCGGCATCGTTGGCATGGCACTGGTCTTCCTGTTCGTCCGGGTTTTCCTTGCGCGCAATCCGGTCAGAGGAGGCGATCACGATGACCATCGAGAAATGCCTTGAGATTCCAGCGGCTGGAGGCCTTAGGCTGAGGAGCATCCGAAAGGCTGGTAGAAGATGGAGCATGATCATCATCACGCGGCGGCCGACGTTCCGGTAGGGTCCGAGACGGCGAAGGACCCGGTCTGCGGGATGACGGTCGCGGTCAGGCCCGGCGGGCGTCACGCGGAGTTCCAGGACCAGACCTTCCATTTCTGCTCGGAGAAATGCCGGACGAGGTTCAAGGCCGACCCGTGGTTCTACGCCTCGGGGCGGGCGGCAGAGCAGACCAAGGCGGCGCCGGCAAACGTCCAGTATACCTGCCCGATGCACCCGGAGATCGTTCGCGATGCACCGGGATCCTGCCCGATCTGCGGCATGGCACTGGAGCCGATGGTTCCCTCGGATGAACCCAGCGAGGAACTGGCCGACTTCACCCGCCGGATGTGGATCTCGGCAGCGGCAGCGGTCCCGCTCATCATCCTGACAATGGGCGAGATGGTCGCCCTGCCGGTGCGCGACTGGATCGGGCACCAGACCGCGAGCTATCTTGAATTCGTGCTGGCGACACCGATCATTCTCTGGGCCTCGCTTCCATTCTTCCGGCGCGGCTGGGATTCGATCGTGAACCGCAGCCCCAACATGTGGACGCTGATCAGCATCGGCGTGGCGGCGGCTTACCTCTATTCGATCGTCGCCACCTTCCTGCCGGGCCTGTTTCCGGAACAGTATCGGATGGGCCACGGCGTCGGCACCTACTTCGAGGCGGCCGTGGTGATCGTCGCCCTGGTCTTTGTGGGCCAGGTTCTCGAGCTGCGGGCGCGAGAACGCACCGGTGATGCGATCCGCGCGCTTCTGGACCTCGCTCCGAAGACCGCGCGGCGCATCCTGCCGGATGGGACCGAATACAACGCGCCGCTGGAAAACATCATGGAGGGCGACCGGCTGCGGGTGCGTCCCGGCGATGCGGTTCCGGTCGATGGGACGGTGATTGAGGGCCGTTCGTCTCTGGACGAGAGCATGTTGACCGGCGAGGCGATGCCGGTGGAGAAAGGTCCAGGCGATGCAGTGACCGGGGCTACGATCAACAAGAATGGCTCCCTCGTGATCGAGGCGAGCAAGGTCGGCGCCGACACCGTTCTGGCGCAGATCGTGGCAATGGTGTCGAATGCGCGGCGCTCGCGCGCGCCGATCCAGGGCCTGGCCGACCGGGTCTCGGCGGTCTTCGTGCCGACAGTCGTGGTCGTTGCCATTCTTGCCTTCGTCGCCTGGCTGATCTGGGGGCCGGAACCGGCGCTGGTCTTTGCCATCGCCTCGGCGGTGTCGGTGCTGATCATCGCCTGCCCCTGTGCGCTGGGGCTGGCGACGCCGATCTCGATCACCACTGCGGCCGGGCGCGGGGCGCAGGCGGGGGTGCTGATCAAGGATGCCGAGGCTCTGGAGCGCATGGCAGGCGTCGATACGCTGATCGTCGACAAGACCGGCACCCTGACAATGGGCAAGCCGAAGCTGACGGACGTTGTGGCGCTTGGCGACATAGCCAAGACCGACCTGCTGTCGCTGGCCGCAGCGCTGGAGCGCGGCTCGGAACACCCGCTGGCTGAGGCGATCGTCGAGGGAGCCGAGGCACAGGGCTCCCCGCGCCAGGACGCCGCCGACTTCGACGCCGTCACTGGCAAGGGCGTTCAGGGCCGGGTCGGCGGCCGTGCGGTGGCGCTCGGCAACGCGGCGATGATGCGGGAGATGGACCTGGACACCGGCGCCGCCGAGGCGCAGGCCGACACCCTGCGCGCCGAGGGCAAGACGGCGATGTTCGTCGCGGTCGATGGCGCGCTCGCCGGTATCGTGGCGGTGGCCGACCCGATCAAGGACTCGACCGCACAGGCGATCCGGGAGCTGCACGCGCAGGGACTGCGGGTGATCATGGCGACGGGCGACAACGAGCGAACGGCGCTATCTGTGGCGGGCAAGCTCGGCATCGACGAGGTGCGCGCGGGCGTGTTGCCCGAGGCCAAGAAGGACCTGATCGACGACTTGCGCCGCGACGGACAAAAGATCGCCATGGCGGGCGACGGGGTGAACGACGCGCCCGCGCTCGCCGCCGCCGATGTCGGCATCGCCATGGGCACCGGGGCGGACGTGGCCATGAAAAGCGCCGGGATCACCCTGCTGGGCGGCGATCTGATGGGAATCGTCCGGGCGCGCAAGCTGGCGCGGGCCACGCTGCGCAACATCCAGCAGAACCTGTTCTTCGCCTTCGCCTACAACGCGCTTGGGGTGCCGATCGCGGCCGGGTTGCTCTACCCGGTCACCGGGCTTTTGCTCTCGCCGATGATCGCAGCGGCCGCGATGAGCCTGTCTTCCGTCTCGGTCATCACCAATGCGCTGCGGTTGCGGCGGGTCGATCTGTGAAGGAACAGCGATGATCGAAGACCCGACCCGCTGGGAAAGCCTCTACCAGAACAAGACAGAGGCCGAGACGAGCTGGCACGAGGAACGCCCGCAGGTTTCGCTCGACCTGATCGCGGCGACCGGGGCAACCAGCGACGCCGCCATCGTCGATGTCGGCGCCGGGGCCTCGCGGCTGGTGGATTGCCTGCTGGATCAGGGCTTCCGTCGGATCACCGTGCTCGACCTGTCCGAGACGGCGCTGGCAAAGGCCCGCGCCCGACTGCCTGCGGATGCGCCTGTCGACTGGGTTGTGGCGAACCTCCTCGACTGGCGACCGTCCGGTCCGTTCGATATCTGGCATGACCGGGCCGCGTTCCACTTCCTGACCGGCCGCGCCGATCAGCAAGCCTATCTGAGGGTCATGGACCGGGCTCTTGCTCCCGGTGGCCATGCCATCATCGGCACCTTCGCGCCGGATGGCCCGGAAAAATGCAGCGGGTTGCCGGTTGCCCGCTACGACGCGACGCGTCTGGCGGAACGGCTCGGTCCGGGCTACAGGCCGATCCAGTCCCTGATGCACGATCACCGCACGCCCTGGGGCAGCGAGCAGCGGTTCCATTTCGGCCTCTTCAGGAAAAACGGGTGACTTGATTTCCCGGCAGAACGGACGAGTTAGTTGGCAGAATTACGGTAGTCAGGAAACGGGGCGGTTCTGCAGAGATCTTCTCGGCAGGGCCCCGACCAAGAAGGAGATCGTCTCATGCAGTCCAGGATCTCGCGCCGCGGGTTGATGCTTTGCGCCGCTGCGGCCTCGGTCGCTGCCGCGGTTCCCGCGGTGGCGGAAGTCCGGCCTGCGATTCACGTCCTCAAGGACCCCAATTGCGGCTGCTGCTCGGCCTGGATCGTCATACTCGAGACCGAGGGCTTCGCCGTGACCACCGAGCCGAGCGCCGGAACGCTTCTGATGCGCTACAAGGCCGACAATGGCATCCCGCAGACGATGATCTCCTGCCATACCGGCAAGATCGACGGCTACATGATCGAGGGCCATGTTCCGGTCGCCGACATTCGCCGTCTGCTCGACGAGCGCCCCGACGCCGTCGGCCTTGCGGTCCCGGGCATGCCCTACGGCTCGCCCGGCATGGGGCCGGAAAGCGCGCGGGAGGCCTATGACGTCTTCCTCATTCGGAGCGACGGGTCGACCGAGGTGTTCAC
>JAGRMU010000261.1:877-2683 GCA_020441165.1 Sedimentitalea sp. | reverse complement strand
ATCCGTCCCGGCGGCAACGAGGTCTTCGACGCCTGCGAGCGCGCGCCGCTCTCGACCGGCACCACGCTGGTCGCGCCGGTCGGGTATCCGGACAATCCCTACCGCTACAATCACCGCAACCTGGCGCAGCATTTCAACACCTGGTCGGACATCTCGGTGCCGGGCTTCATCCGCACCATCCATGGCGACAACAAGTCGAGCCCGGCGCAGATGGGGATCACCCGCAAGATGGACGCCGCGCAGATCGACACGGCGCTGCGGCGCCATTTCGACCTGTCGCGCGCCGACCTGCAGGCGCTCTGAGATGTCGCCCAACACCCGCGGCGCGCTGTTGATGGCGGCGGCGATGGCCGCCTTCACCTTCAACGACGCCTGCATCAAGGCCACGGACGGGGCGCTGCCCCTTGCCCAGATCCTGACCCTGCGGGGCGCGCTGGCCTCGCTGCTGATCTACGGGCTGGCCCGCGCCCTGGGCTCGCTGCGCGTCGATCTGCCCCGCCGCGACTGGGCGCTGGTGGCGCTGCGCAGCCTGGCCGAGCTGGCCGCCGCCTATTTCTTCCTCACCGCGCTGATGAACATGCCGCTGGCCAACGTGACCGCGGTGCTGCAGGCGCTGCCGCTGACCGTGACCCTCGGCGCGGCGCTCTTTTTCGGCGAGGCGGTGGGCTGGCGGCGCGGGCTGGCGATCCTGGTCGGGTTTGCCGGGGTGCTGCTGATCGTGCGCCCGGGCCCCGAGGGGTTCAGCCTGCACGCGATCTATGCCCTGGCGGCGGTGGCTTGCGTCACGGTGCGCGACCTGGCGACGCGGCGGATGTCGGCGCAGGTGCCCTCGATGACCGTGACCCTCTCGGCCTCGCTGGCGGTGATGGGATTCGCCGCGCTGGCCTCGCTGGGCACCGAGTGGGCGCCGATGGACCGGCGCCTGGTGCTGCTGGTTCTGGGCTCGTCGGTCTTCGTCTTCGCCGGCTACCTGTTCAGCGTGATGGCGATGCGGGTGGGCGAGGTCGCCTTCGTCTCGCCCTTCCGCTATACCGGGCTGATCTGGGCGCTGCTCCTCGGCTGGCTGGCCTTCGGTCACTGGCCCGAACCGCTGACGCTGATCGGCGCGTCGATCGTCGTGGCGACCGGCCTCTTCACCCTGTTCCGCGAACGCGCGATCCGGGCCTGACCGCGCAACCGCTGCCCGAAAGCGGCAGGCGCGAGACGGGTCCGCGGCGACGGGCAGGGCAGGGAGCACCCGGAGCACCCCGCCGCGCGTTGCCGGCGCAAGGGCCGACAGGGGCTGTTGACACCGCTTCCGACTCCCCCTATACGCCCGCTATCTCGGCACCGGGGGTCGCCCCACGCGCCGACTTCAGTATTGAAGTGGTCACGATCCGGCCTGCAAGATGGCCCGATCCTCTGGATACCCACCGCGTCGTTCCTGAAACTGGGGGCGAAGGCGGTTTTTTGCGTCGCCCCGTGCGGCGTGCCGGGTGGCTTGCGGACGCGCAGGGCGCCGAAGTTTGAACCGCACGCGTCTCGCGTGCACCGACACATGTGTTGCTGAGACGGGGAATGAACCGGAATGCCAACGATCCAACAGCTGATCCGCAAGCCGCGGCAGCCGAAAGTTAAACGCTCGAAGTCCATGCACCTGCAGGAATGCCCGCAGAAGCGCGGCGTCTGCACGCGCGTCTACACCACCACGCCGAAGAAGCCGAACTCGGCGATGCGCAAAGTGGCCAAGGTGCGTCTGACCAACGGCTTCGAGGTGATTTCCTACATTCCCGGCGAAAGCCACAACCTGCAGGAGCACTCGGTGGT